>NZ_CAKVZK010000003.1:0-117839 GCF_934835585.1 Clostridium sp. AF02-29
ACCTTGCCAAGGTCGAGGCCGCGGGTTCGAGTCCCGTCTCGCGCTCTTTTTATTTCTAGGATTTATGCGGGTTCCGAGGTTTTCGGAGCCCGCTTTTAATTTACATAGAATTGCTAAAAGTTTTTACTGAAGGTTTTGTATTATCATTCCGTATATGCTTGCTGGAAGAAATTCAAGAAACGAAGAAAAATGAAGGAAAATGCGTGATTTTTTTAATTTCCACTTGCATGTATACCTTGCCTGTGATATAGTATAAAGGCTGAAAATTCACGCCGGTCGGATTTGCGCAGGACGGTGCTCATTATGAGTCCCCGCGGAAAGCATGAGAAGACGGCGGAAGAAAAACCAAAATTGGAGGAAAGAAACATGAGCGTTATTTCAATGAAGCAGTTACTTGAAGCAGGTGTACATTTTGGACACCAGACCAGAAGATGGAACCCGAAAATGGCTCCGTACATCTACACCGAGAGAAATGGTATCCACATCATCGACCTTCAGAAATCTGTAGGTAAAGTAGATGAGGCTTACAAGGCAGTATCTGATATCGCAGCAGACGGCGGCACAATCCTGTTCGTTGGTACAAAGAAGCAGGCTCAGGACGCTATCAAGACCGAGGCTGAGAGATGCTGTATGTTCTATGTAAACGAGAGATGGTTAGGCGGTATGCTGACAAACTTCAAGACCATCCAGAGCCGTATCGCTAGATTAAAACAGATCGAGGCTATGTCTGAGGACGGAACTTTCGACGTTCTGCCGAAGAAAGAAGTTATCGAGCTGAAAAAAGAGTGGGAGAAGCTGGAGAAGAACCTGGGCGGTATCAAAGATATGAAGAAGATCCCGGATGCTATCTTCGTAGTAGATCCGAAGAAGGAAAGAATCTGCGTACAGGAGGCTCATACTCTGGGTATTCCGCTGATCGGTATCATCGATACCAACTGTGATCCGGAAGAGCTGGATTATGTAATCCCGGGTAACGATGATGCTATCCGTGCCGTAAAACTGATCGTTTCCAGAATGGCAGACGCTGTTATCGAAGCTAAGCAGGGCGAGGCTGAGGCAGCTGCAGCAGAGGGCGAAGCAGAGGCTACAGAGGCTTAATTAACCCCAAAATTAAAAACTGAAACCAAAAGACCAGGAGCACGCCGCGGTTTTCCGCATAAAAGCGTGCTCCGCGCGGGTATACGAACGTGTACCTGAATTTATATACACGGAGGGATTTAAGATGGCAGTTACAGCCGCAATGGTAAAAGAGTTACGTGAAATGACAGGCGCTGGTATGATGGACTGTAAGAAAGCTCTTGCAGCTACAGATGGCGACATGGACAAAGCTGTTGAGTTCCTGAGAGAAAAAGGACTTGCAGGCGCTACTAAGAAAGCTGGCCGTATTGCAGCAGAGGGTATCGTTATGACTAAGGTTACCGCTGATGAAAAGAAGGCAGTTGTAGTAGAAGTAAACGCAGAGACAGACTTCGTAGCTAAGAACGAGAAGTTCCAGAACTATGTATCTGATGTTGCTGAGCAGGCGCTGAACACAAGCGCAGTAGATATTGACGCATTTCTGGCTGAAAAATGGGCAAAGGATCCGTCCCTGACAGTTGCAGAGGCTCTGTCTTCCCAGATCTCCATCATCGGCGAGAACATGAAGATCCGTCGTTTTGCTCAGTTAGCTGAGGAGAACGGTTTCGTTGCTTCCTACATCCATGCAGGCGGCAAGATCGGCGTTCTGGTAGACGTTGAAACTGACGTTGTAAACGATGCAATCAAAGAGATGGCTAAGAACGTAGCTATGCAGGCTGCAGCTCTGAAACCGCTGTACACCAACGACAGCGAAGTAGATGCAGATTACATCGCAAAAGAGAAAGAGATCCTGACTGTAGCAGCTAAGAACGAGAAGCCGGATGCAAACGACAAGATCATCAACGGTATGGTTATGGGTCGTATCAAGAAAGAGCTCAAAGAGATCTGCCTTCTGGATCAGGTATATGTTAAGGCTGAGGATGGCAAGCAGAGCGTAGCTCAGTATGTAGCTCAGGTTGCTAAAGAGAATGGTGCGAAGATCACTGTTAAGAAGTTCGTTCGTTTCGAGACTGGCGAAGGTATCGAAAAGAAGGAAGAGAACTTTGCAGAGGAAGTTGCAAAGCAGATGGGACAGTAGTTCTCATTTTCAAGAAATGTCCAAAACGTCGGAATCGAAAGGTTCCGGCGTTTTTTGCGTCTATGTGCTAGTCCATCTGCTCTGGATTGGAAGGACAGCCAGAAAGGGGAATGTTGACAGTCCGCTCCCCAGGATATATAATATTTCTCAGGAAATAACACCAGCATGGAAGGGGAAACAAATAGAATGAAGAAAATTATTTTAACCGGCGATCGTCCTACCGGGCGCTTACATGTCGGACATTATGTTGGCTCTCTGAGCGAGAGAGTGAGACTTCAGAATTCCGGCAAATTCGACGAGATCTATATTATGATTGCCGATGCACAGGCGCTGACAGATAACGCAGATCATCCGGAAAAGGTGCGTAAAAATATTCTGCAGGTTGCCCTGGACTATCTGGCTTGTGGAATTGACCCGGAGAAATCCACCATCTTTATCCAGTCGATGGTGCCGGAGCTGACAGAGCTTACTTTTTACTATATGAACCTGGTTACGGTATCCCGTGTACAGCGAAATCCTACCGTAAAAGCAGAGATTCAGATGCGTAATTTTGAGGCAAGCATCCCGGTTGGATTCTTTACTTATCCGATTAGCCAGGCGGCGGATATCACTGCATTCCGCGCGACGACTGTTCCGGTTGGAGAGGATCAGATGCCGATGTTAGAGCAGTGCAAGGAGATCGTCCACAAATTCAACAGCGTGTACGGCGAGACTCTGACGGAACCGGAGATCCTGCTTCCGTCCAACAAGGCATGTCTGCGTCTGCCGGGTATCGATGGAAAGGCAAAGATGAGCAAATCGCTTGGAAACTGCATCTACCTTTCTGATTCGGAAGCAGATGTGAAGAAGAAGATCATGTCCATGTTTACAGATCCAAATCATCTGCGTGTCGAGGATCCGGGTAAAGTCGAGGGCAATCCGGTCTTCATCTATCTGGATGCATTCTGCCGTCCGGAGTATTTTGCAGAGTTCCTGCCGGATTACCAGAACCTGGACGAGCTGAAAGCGCATTACCAGAGAGGTGGTCTGGGCGATGTGAAGGTGAAGAAATTCTTAAACAACGTCATGCAGGCTGAACTGGCTCCGATCCGCGCGAGACGCCAGGAATGGGAGAAGAGAATCCCGGATGTATTTGACATCCTGAAAGAGGGAAGCAAGGCAGCAGAGGCGAAGGCTGCTGAGACACTTCGCGATGTGAAGGCTTCGATGCGGATCAATTATTTTGATGATGACAGCCTGATTGATACGATCGAGGACTAAGATAAAAAGTGGAAATTCGGCGTGGCTTTCTGGAATGCCGGGAGTGTGCTGCCGGAAATGAATTGATTTAAAAAATAGAGAAAAGTCTGTCTTCTGGCACGGGAAAGGTGCCGGGGTGACAGGCTTTTTTTCGCGTGATTCCCACTTAAAAACGGTTTACATAGTCCCTAAAATTCGATATAATAGTCTGTATCGCGTTATAACACAAAGTTATATCAAATATGAAATGAAAGAATACTAAGAGGGCTACACATGAGCAAAAACAAACAATGGGCGAGTAAGCTGGGCTTTATTATGGCAACGGCTGGGGCGGCGATTGGATTGGGAAATCTGTGGAAATTTCCATATCTGATGGGAAAGAACGGTGGATTTCCATTTCTGGTTGCGTATCTGTTTTTTATCGTTCTTCTCGGACTGCCGGTTATGATCACGGAAATGTCCCTGGGACGGAAGACGCGGCATGATCCGGTGCAGGCATATGCGGACATTCATCCGCACGCACGGATTGTCGGTATATTCGGCGTACTGGCGGCGTTTATTATTTTGAGTTATTACAGCGTCATCGGCGGCTGGATTTTAAAGTATATTGCCAGCTATGTGACGACGGCGGCAGCGCCGGATTTTGACGCCTTTATTGGCAGCAGCGAGCCGGTGATCTGGCATATTGTATTTATGGCAGCGACTATAGCTGTCTGCTATTTTGGCATCAATGGCATTGAGAAAGCGAGCAAATTGATGATGCCGATGCTTCTGGTTCTGTTATTTGTCATCATTTTCAGAAGCGTGACGCTTCCGGGAGCTTCGAAAGGACTGTTATTTATCTTCCAGCCGGATTTTTCGGCGTTCACGCTTTCCTCCGTCAGTGCGGCACTGGGACAGGTGTTTTATTCGCTGAGTCTCTGCATGGGTATCACGATTACTTACGGAAGCTATCTGAGTGGAAAGGAAAATATTCCAAAAAGCTGTATGATCATCGGCGGTCTGGATACTGTGATTGCGGTTCTCGCGGGTATCGCGATCTTTCCGGCAGTATTTGCCTTCGGTCTGGAGCCGGGACAGGGACCGGGACTGATTTTCGGTACACTGCCGATGGTATTTGCGAATATTGCGGGGGGAACTTTCTTCGCAATTCTGTTTTTTGCGCTGGTTTTTTTCGCAGCCGTTACGAGTGCGATCGCACTTCTGGAAGTCTGTGCCTCCTTTGCGATTGATTCGCTGGGCTGGGAACGCAAGCCTGCGGCGCTTGTGATTGGTACGGCGATCACGCTGCTCGGCATTCCGAGTGCGCTGTCCTTCGGCGTCTTGAGTGATGTCACAATCCTGAATCAGTCGGTCTTTGATTTCGCTGGACTGGTAACGGATAATATCCTGATGCCGCTCGGCGGACTTACGATGTGCTACTATGTAGGCTGGAAATGGAAACCGGAGTATCTGCTTGCGGAGATCGAGGCGGACGGTACGAAGTTCCGTCTGGGAAAACTCTGGGTGTTCTGCATTCGATTCCTGACGCCGATTATGGTGGGAATCGTCAGTGTAACTGGATTTTATAATTTGTACTTAGCGATCCGGTAGGAAGAGCGGCTTTGTTGACAAAAGCAGGAAATTGCCGTATACTTGTTAAAGTTCAGACAGGGTTACGGAAACGGGGATAGGATGTGCTTGACGGTGGATCAAGGACAGGAAAAGACCGTTTATGTGATAGTTTGGACGGACAGACAACTTGGGGAAACTTGAATATAAGACAATAAAAATATGGGGATACCGCAGAATGACAAGGATGTGATTGGGCGGTGTCCCCGCTTCGACTGTGGAGAATGAACCGGACATGAGGCATTGCTACGGGTAAAGAAGCGCTGCGTAACTGTGTGCGCAAAATCATGAGCCGGAAGACGTCGTGGAGAAAGCAGAGAAGGAGGATGAGATATATGGTTCCGAGAAAGAAAACATTAGCCAAGACAGCAGAAAAGAAATCTGTTTCAACGAAAGAGAAAAAGGTTCCGTCTGTTGTGGAGAAAAAAGAGACAGCCATAGCTGAAGTAGCGAAGAAAGAAACGGCAGTGGCAGCAGTCGCAAAGAAAGAGACAGCGGTAGCGGAAGTAGCAAAGAAGGAAACAGCTGTGGCAGCCGTGGAGAAAAAAGAGACGGCAGTAGCATCCGTTCCGAAAAAGGAAACTGCACTGGCACACGTAGAGAAGAAAGAGACAGCCGTAGCGCCGGTACAGAAGAAGGAGACCGCCCTCGCAGAGAAGAAAGAGATGGCAGCAGCCGCAGAGAAAAAGGAGACAGACGTGACCGTAAAGAAAACAACTGCAAAGAGAACCACAAAGACAACCACAAAGACAACCACTGCAGCAAAGAAGACAGCTGAGAAAAAGGAAGTAAAGACAGTTGCATACGTACAGTACGCAGGTGCAGAGATTTCTATCGAGAAGCTGGAGGCAGAAGCAAAGAAAGCATATGCAGCTCTGGGACATAAAGAGGAAGAGATTGAGACTCTGACCCTGTATGTTAAACCGGAAGAGCGTGCCGTTTACTATGTGGTAAATGGAGAAGGTTCCAGCGAGTACAAGATTGTGTACTAAGGTGGGCGTTCGGTGAAGTTTCCGGCTCTGTATGACGGGAAGTTTACATACCATATCTGCTTAAAATGAGGGAGCAGGTATAAAAATCTAAGAATGGTAAAAAGCCAGTTTTTATATCTTTGGTGTATTAAGAGAGATATAGAACTGGCTTTTTTTGTTGATAGGGAGATGTTTAAAAAACGCTTTGCAAGAATTACAACAGGGAATGCGGATGATTCGATGCCAGGCGTAGTGAAGGAAAAAACAGCCAGAACAGTACGCCAGCGGTTAAGGTCAGGCAAATTTCCATGGCACTGTTGATGATTCCCGATAAAATCCAGCTGTCCAGACAGAAAACACAAGAAGTCCAGAGAAGCAGGAGGCAGAGGCGCCCACGGGCAGCAGGAGAATCCAAAGAGTGAGTCAATTTGCTGAAAAAGGCAGTATTGGAGGGTGTTTGGGAATAACGGGCAGGAGCTGGGGACGAAAGATAGAGCTGCAAGCTTAAATAAAACAGATTATAAAGAAATAACAGTGCAGCCGCCAGTGCCAGAAGCGTGTGAAGGATAGCACAGACTGGGAGGTGCTCCGGGGTATAGGGCAGCAGGGCAGCGGCAGTGAGGAGAAGCAGGCAGCATTTTGCCTGGCGGGGGCGGTACAGGGAGAGTTGGGAGTAGAAAAAGCCGCCGCAGAGCAGGCACCAGAGAAAAAATTCCCCGCGTCGGTGCAGTGCGATGCTGATGCTGGAAAAATTGGAAGAAAACAGATTGCATCCGCGTGTGAGTGAGAAACTAAAAAATGGGAGGAGAACGAACGTAAATATCCATCGAATCATGAGGATAGTATGGGAAAATGGGGCGGAAAAGATACTGGAAAGAAGAGGCAGAAATAGTTGACGGAATTGCTGTTTATGTAATAGTATTATTATTTAGGAAAGATGAATTATATGTTTGATTAAGAAGGATAATACAAAACCATGATAAATTTACCAGCAGCATTTACTGAACGAATGAAACAGATGCTCGGCAGGGAGTACGATGCGTTTATCGCCAGTTACGACAAGGAGCGCTCACAGGGACTACGCGTGAACGGACTGAAAACGGATCCGGCGGAATTTGCTAAGACGGCTCCATTTTCTCTGAATCCGGTTGCGTGGGCGGCGGAGGGATTCGCTTATGGGGCGGAGGATCGTCCGGGGCGTCATCCGTACCACGATGCGGGCGTTTACTATATTCAGGAGCCGAGTGCGATGATTGCGGCTTCGCTTTTAAACCCGCAGCCGGGGGAAATGATTCTGGATCTCTGTGCGGCACCGGGCGGAAAATCGACGCAGGCGGCGGCGAGACTGGGCGGAGAAGGACTTCTGGTGAGCAATGAGATCCATCCGGCGCGTGCAAAGATTCTCTCGCAGAATATCGAGCGCATGGGAATCCGGAATGCGGTTGTGACAAATGAAGATTCCGGGCGGCTGACGAAGTATTTTCCGGCATTTTTTGATGGGATCATCGTGGATGCACCGTGTTCCGGCGAGGGAATGTTCCGCAAGGATGAGACGGCGATCACGGAATGGAGCCCGGAGAATGTGCGTCGCTGTGCTGGGCGGCAGCAGGAGATTCTTGAAAATGCGGCGATGATGCTGAAACCGGGCGGACGGCTGGTGTACTCCACCTGTACGTTTGCGCCGGAGGAGGACGAGCAGGCGATCGGACGTTTCTTAGAGGCACATCCAGAGTTTGCGCTAGAGGAAACGCCGGACTATCCGGGACTTTCGCACGGCGTTCCAGCCTGGGGAGCGGGCGTGACGGATGGAATCGAGAAAACGGTCCGTATCTGGCCGCACCGGACCGAGGGAGAAGGCCATTATGCGGCACTTCTTCGAAAAACGGGCGAGCCGGGGAGCGTGAAGCGTAAATATCCGGCTTCGATGAAGGACAAGAAGCTTCTGGCAGTCTATGAGGATTTCTGCAAAGAGATATTTATTGAGCCGAAGAAATGGACAGCGGACAGTACGATGACGATGTTTGGCGACCAGCTTTACCGGACGCCGGAGGAGATGGTCGATTTTAAGGGGCTGCGGGTGCTTCGCCCGGGGCTTCAGATGGGAGAATTTAAGAAAAACCGTTTTGAGCCGTCTCACGCGCTGGCACTTGCCCTGCATCCATCGGAGGTAAAACAGAATGTGAACCTGTCTGCCGACGCGCCGGAGACGGCGGCATACCTGCGCGGCGAGACGATCCAGCTTTCTGAGGAAGACGCCGGAAAAGGCTGGTGCCTTGTGAGTGTGGACGGGTATTCGCTCGGATGGGGCAAGAAGAGCGGCGGGACGCTGAAAAACCATTATCCGAAGGGACTGCGGAAGCAGTATTAATAGAAGAAGGAAAAATCCTCCGGCATCGGAGCCGTAAACTCCATTGCTTCCCCAGTGATCGGATGCCGGAATGCCACCGTATAGGAGTGAAGCGCCTGCCGTCCGATGAAGCGGTAATCCGGGTTGTATAGAAAATCCCCTAAAAGCGGGTGCCCGATGGCTTTCATGTGGACCCGGATCTGGTGGGTGCGCCCCGTTTCCAGGCGAAGCCGGACGAGGGAGCAGCCGAGATCGTCCCGGTAATCGAGACACCGGTAATGGGTGACGGCGTGTTCCCCATGATCCATATCGATGCAGCGTTCGATGGTGGAACCATCTTTTCGGGCGATCGGCAGATCGATGGTGCCGGATTCTTCTGGTTTACCGGCAACAATCGCGAGATATTCGCGGCGTATCTCTTTTTTTGCAGTCATGGCGGAGAGAAATGCGCCGCTTATTTTATGTTTGGCGATCAGCAGAAGACCGGTGGTGTCGCGGTCTAAGCGGTTCACGGCACGGAACACGAAATGTTCGCCGCGCGAGGCAAACCGGTACGCGAGGGCGTTTGCCAGCGTATTTTCATGGTGTCCCTGGGATGGGTGGACAGGCATTCCGGGGGCTTTGTTGAGTATTATGAGATCTTCGTCTTCATATACTATATCGATCGGAAGATTGACCGGAAGAATATCTGAAGAAACGGGTTCGTCCGGGAGAAAGAGCGTCAGGGTGTCTCCGATCTGAAGCGGTGTGTTCAGCCAGGACGGTGTTCCGTTCAGGCAGATCTGCTCAGGGTTCTGTTTGAGCTCGATGAGGATGCGGCGGGAATATCCGGCATCGCGGAGGAAGGCGCCGATGGTGTCAGCATTGTTTTTATTTGTAATAGTGTATGATAATGTCCGTTTCATTTAGGGAACCTCTTTGTAATCATTGTGATGCCAATAAGGATAACATAAAAGCAAGGAGGCTGCAATCTCATAGTATTTTTTGAAGGATTCTCGAAACCCTATTGACTTGCGATCAAAAACCTAGTATCATTACTAATAAGTAAGGCTGTTTTTATTCAAATTACTTATAAGTAGAACTAATAAATACAATGCAGAGAAAAGGAGAATGAACGATGGCAAAAGTAGGAATTGTAATGGGAAGCGATTCGGACATGCCGATCATGGCACAGGCAGCAGATTTTCTGGACAAGATGGGGATTGATTATGAAATGACAATCATTTCTGCACACCGTGAGCCAGACATCTTTTTTAACTATGCAAAATCCGCTGAGGAGAAAGGCTTTAAGGTTATCATTGCAGGTGCTGGTAAGGCAGCGCATCTGCCGGGTATGTGCGCGGCACTGTTTCCGATGCCGGTGATCGGTATTCCGATGAAAACCTCAGATTTAGGCGGAGTTGATTCTCTGTATTCGATCGTACAGATGCCGTCCGGTATTCCGGTTGCGACGGTAGCGATCAACGGCGGCAAGAATGCGGGTATTCTGGCAGCCAAGATTCTGGCAACTTCCGATCCGGAGCTTTTAGCAAAATTAAAAGCATACTCTGAGGAGATGAAGAACGAAGTGGTCGGTAAGGATGAGAAATTACAGAAACTGGGACATAAAGAGTATCTGGCACAGAAATAAACATTAAAAATATAAACAAGGACATACGGAGGAAAACCATGGATTACAAGAATTCCGGAGTAGATATTGAGGCTGGTTATAAGTCGGTAGAACTGATGAAAGAGCATGTAAAGAAAACGATGCGTGAGGAAGTGCTGGGAGGTCTGGGCGGCTTTGCCGGTGCATTCTCCCTGGCAAAGATTAAAGAGATGGAAGATCCGGTTCTCTTATCTGGTACGGACGGCTGTGGTACCAAGGTAAAACTGGCGATCATCATGGACAAGCATGACACGATCGGTATCGACGCGGTTGCGATGTGTGTCAACGACATTGCATGTGCAGGCGGCGAGCCGCTGTTTTTCCTGGACTATATTGCCTGCGGCAAGAACTATCCGGAAAAGATCGCGGATATCGTAAAAGGCGTTGCAGAAGGCTGCTTACAGTCGGAGGCAGCTCTGATCGGCGGCGAGACAGCTGAGCATCCGGGGCTGATGCCGGAGGAAGATTATGATCTGGCTGGTTTTGCTGTCGGCGTGGTTGATAAAAAAGACATGATTACCGGCGAAAACCTGAAACCGGGTGATGTACTGATCGGTATGGCATCCACCGGCGTTCACAGCAATGGTTTCTCCCTGGTCCGCAAGGTATTTGAGAAGGAACTCAACAAAGAGGGACTGGAGACCTACTATGAGGAGTTGGGAACCACGCTTGGCGAGGCACTTCTGGCACCGACCCGTATCTATGTAAAGGCGCTGAAAGCAGTGAAGAATGCGGGCGTGACTGTGAAAGCGTGCAGCCATATCACAGGCGGCGGCTTCTATGAGAATGTTCCGCGTATGCTGAAAGACGGCGTCCGCGCAGTCATCAAGAAAGACAGCTATCAGATTCCGCCGATCTTCGGTATGCTGGCGAAGAAAGGCGATATCGAGGAGCACATGATGTACAATACCTACAATATGGGTATTGGCATGGTCGTAGCAGTCGATGCGGCTGATGCAGAGCGAGCGATGGAGGCAATGAAGTCCGCTGGCGATACACCGTACATCATCGGTTCCATTGAGGCAGGAGAAAAGGGAGTAACATTATGCTAAGAGTCGTTGTAATGGTGTCTGGCGGCGGTACAAATCTGCAGGCAATCCTGGATGCGGTTGATAACGGCAAGATCACGAACGCAGAAGTTGTGGCGGTTATCAGCAACAATGAGGGCGCTTATGCGATTGAGCGCGCGAAAAACCACGGTGTCCCGGCATTTGTTGTGACTCCGAAGGCGTATGAAACACGCGATGCGTTCAATGAGGCGCTTTTGGAGACCATCAAGGCATGTAAGCCGGATCTCATCGTTCTGGCTGGATTCCTTGTGAAGATTCCGGCGGCGATGATCGAGGCATACAGAAATAAAATTATCAATATCCATCCGTCCCTGATTCCGTCATTCTGCGGCGTCGGCTATTACGGACTGAAGGTGCATGAGGCGGCGCTGGCGCGCGGCGTCAAGGTGACGGGCGCGACGGTTCACTATGTGGATGAGGGAACCGATACCGGTCCGATCCTCTTCCAGAAAGCCGTAGAGGTGCAGCCGGATGATACGCCGAAGACGCTGCAGCAGCGCGTGATGGAACAGGCAGAGTGGGTACTGCTTCCGCAGGCGATCAATGCGATTGCAAACGGAAGAATATAAGGAGAAGAACATGAAAGTTTTAATCGTTGGCAGCGGCGGACGTGAGCATGCGATCGCATGGAAAGTAGCTCAGAGTCCGAAGGTAGATAAAATTTATTGTGCACCGGGCAATGCGGGAATTGCAGAGTATGCAGAGTGTGTGCCGATCAGTGCGATGGAATTTGATAAGCTGGCGGCATTTGCAAAAGAGCATGAGGTTGACCTGACCGTGATCGGCATGGACGATCCGCTGGTTGGCGGTATCGTGGATGTGTTCGAGGCACAGGGACTGCGTGTATTTGGACCGAGAAAAAATGCGGCGATTCTGGAAGGATCGAAGGCATTTTCCAAGGATCTGATGAAGAAATACAACATTCCGACCGCAGCCTATGAGACTTTTACCGATCCATACAAGGCGCTGGAATATTTACAGACTGCTAAGATGCCGATCGTTTTGAAAGCAGATGGTCTGGCACTTGGAAAAGGTGTTCTGATCTGCAATACGCTGGAAGAAGCACAGGCAGGCGTCAAGGAGATCATGGAGGACAAGAAGTTTGGTTCTGCCGGTAATCAGATGGTCATCGAGGAGTTCATGACAGGACGCGAGGTTTCGGTTCTTTCCTTCGTCGATGGTGATACGATCCGCATTATGACCTCCTCTCAGGACCACAAGCGGGCGCTGGACGGCGATCAGGGCTTAAATACAGGCGGTATGGGAACCTTCTCACCAAGCCCGTTCTACACAAAAGAAGTAGATGAATTCTGTAAAAAGTACATCTATCAGCCGTCGGTTGATGCGATGAAGAAGGAAGGACGTACCTTCAAGGGCATCATTTTCTTCGGTCTGATGCTGACCGAAGATGGTCCGAAGGTGCTGGAATACAATGCCCGTTTCGGCGATCCGGAGACACAGGTTGTCCTGCCGCGCATGAAGAATGATATCATGGAAGTCTTTGAGGCATGTATCGACGGAACCCTGAATCAGATTGAGCTTGAATTTGAGGATAATGCAGCAGTCTGCGTCGTTCTGGCGTCGGACGGCTACCCGGTGAAATATGAAAAGGGCTTCAAGATTCACGGTCTGGAGAAGTTCAAGGATGCAGACGGATACTATGTATTCCACGCGGGCACGAAGTTTGATGAGGACGGCGACATCGTGACAAACGGCGGTCGGGTGCTGGGCGTTACTGCAAAGGGCAAAGACCTGAAAGAGGCGCGCGCCAATGCATACAAGGCGACCGAGTGGATCGATTTCGCTAACAAATATATGCGCCATGATATCGGGCATGCGATTGATGAGGCGTAGGGGAAGCGGCAGGTAGTAGATTCCTATTTAGAAAAGAAACGGGGATATCAGATTTGAACGTCTGATATCCCTGTTTTTGTCTGGATGTTGGAAAAAAATGCTTTTGAAAAACATATTAAAAACATTCCATCGTGCTATAATAAAAAGAAAAGATGATCTGTTTTCATGCAATTAAAAGGAGGACAACGCAATGGCTAACAAATATGCAGGAACCCAGACGGAAAAGAACCTGAGGGAGGCTTTTTCCGGCGAATCACAGGCGAGAAATAAATATACCTATTTTGCATCCAAGGCAAAAAAAGAGGAATTTGAGCAGATTTCCGCCCTTTTTTTAAAGACCGCAGACAATGAGAAAGAACACGCAAAGATGTGGTTTAAGGAATTAGACGGTCTGGGAAATACCGCAGAGAATCTGGCATCTGCTGCAGACGGTGAGAACTATGAGTGGACAGATATGTATGATGGATTTGCCAAGACGGCTGAGGAAGAGGGCTTTCCGGAGCTGGCAGTGAAATTCCGTATGGTAGCGGAGATCGAAAAACATCATGAAGAGCGCTACCGTGCCCTGCTTCACAATGTGGAAGCGCAGGAAGTATTTAAGAAGAGCGAAGTGAAGGTATGGGAATGCCGCAACTGCGGTCATATCGTAGTAGGCGAGAAAGCACCGGAAGTTTGTCCGGTATGCGCGCATCCGCAGGCTTATTTCGAGGTTCATGCGGAGAATTACTAAATTTCGGAAACGACGAGGCGCCAGCTGGGGGTGCTGCCGATTCCTTATTGTGTATAAAAAAGGCAGATGCATCATATAAAAGATACGAAAATTAAGCAGGCTGTTTTGGAGTAGTTCATATGAGATCGTCTTTTTTATCATTCGCACCAGATGTTTCGGAGGAACAATGCCAGGCAGAACATTGGATTGACACAGGAAATGCGTCAGGAACAGTAAAAATGACGCCGGAAGAAATTGAAAATTTGAATGCACGAATTTTACGGACATCTGGAACGGAAATGCATGATTTGAAAAATGAAGCCTTTGCCAAAGAAGAGAGAGTTGTTTATGATAAATGGTGTGGAAATTTCTTATCATTTGGGATACAGGGGATAAATTGGACTGTGTGTGATGCTCAAAATTCCGTGAATAAAAATGTTCATATCAAATATGGAATCGCGACTTCACAGGGGTTGATCAAACAGTTTCCGATGGAGACTTTTTTAGCCGATGAGGAGGATCCATCCGATCCGGAGTGGGATGAGGCAGCACTTTGTCTCTGTATGGTCGGGGAACCGCTTTTGATTTTGGGTTCGGTGCAGGAAGAGAGTTATCTGTATGTCCGGAATGAATGCAGCGAGGGCTGGATATCGGCAGAGTCGGTGGCAGTCTGTCGGAACCGGGCGGAATGGCTGATGGCGGCATTTCCGCTCCATCCGTTAGTAGTGACAGGGGATATGGTCTGGCTGGAAGCAAGTGCAGTCTATTCGGGAACCAGTGCATACCGGCTTCGGATGGGGACGGTGTTGGAATTGTGCGTGGAAGAAGGAATCCCAGAGATAAAAGAAACAATAGAAACAAACAGAAAAAAAGGGACAGGAGCGGTAATAGAGACAACAGAAGCACAGGCAGAACAGAGGGTACAGAACAGACTGTCTTGGAATAATTACATCGTCTGGCTTCCATGCCGCGCCCCGGATGGCAGTTTCTTTCGGCAAAAAGGATTGATTCCGATGAGTCGGGACGTATCGGTGGGATATTTGAGCTTGACAAATGAGGAGATTATTAAACAGGCGTTCAAGTGTCTGGGAGACCGCTACGGCTGGGGCGGAATGCTGGAGAGCCGGGATTGTTCTTCCTATATCCGGGAAGTGTACCGCTGTTTTGGATGGATCCTGCCTCGCAATACGACCGGGCAGTTGCAGATGCCAGTTCGAAAAATAGAGCTGGCGGGGCGGCGCTGCTCAGAAAAAAAGCAGATTTTAAAAGTATTAGAACCGGGCACACTTCTATATTTTCCGGGACATGTGATGATGTATCTGGGATATGAGAATGGCAATTTTTATGTCATAAACGATGTGAGCAGGCTGGTAAAAGAAGGAGAAACGATGCCGGTGCGTGTACGATCGGTGATTGTCAACACGCTGGCAGTCAGGCGTCCCAATCTGCGGACCTGGATGGAGGAGCTGACGCTTGCTTTGATTCCTTGGGAAACATGAAGCGTATAGCAGATAGAAAAAGGGAGAAAAAGAGAGATGAAGATAATTGTATGTGTGGATAATCAGAACGGCATGATGTTCAATCACAGACGGCAGAGCCAGGACCGCGTGCTTAGAAAGCGTATTCTGGAGCTGACAGGTGGGAAAAAACTGTGGATGAATGCATACAGCCAGAAACAGTTTTTACAGGGAAATATGCCGAAAGAACAGGAACAATCCGGGCAACTGGGGCAATCCGGGCAGATTCAGGCAGATGAAACGTTTTTGGAAAAGGCGGGGCCGGGAGAGTACTGTTTTGTCGAGGACAAGGATGTTGTTCCGTATGAGAGCCGGATCGAAGAAGTGATTCTTTGTCATTGGAACCGGGATTATCCGGCAGATATGTATTTTAAGATGGCTCTGGGCAGCTGGAAGCTGGCAGAAACGCAGGAATATGCGGGTTCCTCGCATGAGAAAATCACAGAAGAGCGGTATGTGCGCAGGTAAAAAATATGCATAAAAAGTAAGTACAATATAAAAGAGTAAGAAAAACATAAAAAACAAGTCAAATATAAAAAAGAGCCGGTTCTGCACCTGAAAATCAGGCGCCAGAACGCGCAAATCTACATGGCTCTGAAAGGGATAGGCTTAAACGGAAAGGCAGAAATTCATATGAGAAAATTGAAAATGTGGCTTCTGGGGCTGGCTGCAGCGGCGATGCTGTCTGTTTCAGCGTGCGCGCAGGAGATTCCAGAGGAAAGTCTGAATGGAAACGGAAGTGTCAGCGCGGAGGAAAATCAGGCGGAAAGTGCGGACGGAGATTCGCAGGCGGTGTCATCGTCAGAAAATGGTGGAAACCGTGTATCTTCTGCTTCGGGAACGTCGTTTAACCTAGCGGATGTACCGGCATATTCCGGTCAGCCGTATGTGGCAGTCAATGGAAATGTGCCGTATTTTACCGATGCGGACCTGACGGATGTATCATTTGAGAGTTACAGTGATCTGGACAGCCTGGGGCGCTGCGGCGTGGCATATGCTTCGGTTTCGCCGGACACGATGCCGACGGAGAAGCGCGGCTCGATCGGGGAAGTCAAGCCGACGGGCTGGCATACGGCGAAGTATGACAATGTGGATGGAAAGTATCTCTATAACCGCTGTCATCTGATCGGCTACCAGCTCACGGCGGAGAATGCTAATGTCAAAAACCTGATTACCGGAACCCGCTATCTGAACGTACAGGGAATGCTGCCATTTGAAAATCTGACAGCCGATTACGTGAAAGAAACCGGAAACCATGTCATGTACCGCGTGACACCGGTTTTTGAGGGCGGTAATCTGGTTGCCTCCGGCGTCTTGATGGAGGCGGAATCCGTCGAAGATCAGGGCGAGGGAGTGCTATTCTGCGTGTACGTCTATAATGTCCAGCCGGGTATTGCGATCGATTATGCGACAGGAGAAAGCTGGGCGGACGGTTCTGGAAGTGAGGGAAGCACAGCCGGACAGGGAACGGCTGGAAATGGCAGCAGCCAGAATCAATCGGCTGGATCGGGAGCAGTTGGTTCGTCGGGAGGCGGCGCTGGATCCTCTGGAAGCAGCGCGACGGTTCAGACCTACATTCTCAATACCAACTCGAAAAAATTTCACCTTCCAAGCTGCACATCTGTCACCCAGATGAAGGCGGCAAACCGGCAGGAATTTACAGGTACGCGCGATGAAGTGATTGCAGATGGATATGAACCATGTAAGAACTGCAATCCCTGATAAAACAGGGATGCAAAGTGTCTCGTTTGTGCTGTGTATGGAAAGAATCGGATGAGAACACGGTTAAAGGAGTTTCTTTGAAATAAGAATACGATTAAAGATGCATTTTCTTCCGGAACAGATCTGCAATAATCTGGGCTGTTTCAGGTGCGCCGTAGTCGTTGGATTTGATACATAAATCGTAGTTCTTGATATTGCCCCAGTCAGTCTGCGTAAAATGTCTGCAGTGAACGGAGCGCTCATGATTTACTTTTTTGATAATTGGAGGCAGGTGCAGTGATAGATTCAGTGGCAGGTGCCACATCCTCTATTTCTTTTAGGGACTTATTTCACAGCCCCTTTCACGTAAATGTACATGGCTCGTAGTGTTCACAAATTCTTCACAAAAAAATAGCACTCACCTCTTGACAGTGCTAATAAGAAGTGCTATAACATAGCCAGAACGAAGGAAAAGGAAGAAAAGAAAAGTTCCCAGACCGTCCCGGTTCCGAAAATGTTGGTAAATAAACATAATGAAATGAAGTTAGAAAAGGAGAGATGACTTATGTTAATGCCGAGTATTTTTGGAGAAAATTTGTTTGATGATTTCTTTAATGATTTTCCGTTTTATGATGATAACGCCGGACAGAAGATAGAGAAAAAGCTGTATGGACGCCATGGACAGAACCTGATGAAGACCGATATCAAGGAAATGGAAGATGGCTATGAGCTGGAGATGGATCTGCCGGGATTTAAGAAAGAAGAGATTTCGATTTCCCTGGAAGATGGTAATCTGACGATTCAGGCTGCGAAGGGACTGGATGAGGACGAGAAGGAGAAAAAGACCGGTCGTTACATCCGCAGAGAGCGTTACGCAGGTTCCTGTGCGAGAAGCTTCTATGTCGGTGATGATATAACCGAGGAAGATATCAAGGCGGAATTTAAGCATGGTATTTTGAAGATTTTTGTTCCGAAGAAAGAAGCAAAACCGGAAGTCGAGCAGAAAAAATATATTGCGATTGAAGGATAATGTAGAAGAAGCAGTCAGCCGGATTGATGGATGCAGTTGTCTGGCTGTAACATAGAAAAGAGCGCTGCGGCACTCATGGAGCAGTTTTACCAGAAATGGAAAGCCGGTTTGTGAGTGTTGCGGCGCTCTTTTTCACTATTTTATCTCTGATTAGTAGTTAATAGCTGTGATACCGATAGATCCCTCTTTGTCCAGACCAAAGGTAACTGCCGGTTTACCGGATGGATCGCCTACGATGAAACCTGCCTTGGTCAGTTCGGTGGAAGAAACATCGGCTGTCTTGACTGCCTCAATCAGCGCGTCGGTAAATACTTTGTCTGCGTCGAGAGCCATAAATTCAGTTCTGTTATTTACGACAATCCCGTCATCGATGCCGATGTAGGACGGATAGACAAGCAGCTCGGCTAAATCGTTCATATTTTTATTGGCGATGATGCTTTGAAGGGATCTGGCAAAACCACGGTAAAGTTCTGTGATTTCTTTTTCGCTCAGAGTCTCGTCTTCTGCATGATCTGCATCCGTTGTCTGGGCGGTTTCTTTTTCTCCGGCAGTAGTTGTTTCGCTGGCATCGCTGCTTTCTGCTGATGTACCGTTTTCCTGTGTGGATTCAGCGGCAGTTGTTTCAGCCGTGGTTGTTTCAGACGGCTGGCTGGAGCAGGCGGTCATGCTGGCGGCTGCGATGAGAGTGGAAACCATCAAGGTATAAATTGATTTTCTCATAATTTCCTCCATTTGTAATCAATGGACTCCCGGAAGCTTTCTGTGCTTAATTTTGTGAGATGATTTGCAGGAAAGACTCCGAGAGTACCTATCAATAAGGTATGGACAGTAGGTGTCCTCTGCCTGTATGTTTTGCTGATATGATTATCATATCATAAGGCGATGGGAATGTATATGAGGTTTAATGTAATGCGTTTAAATCCGCCTTTTTAAGCCTTTTATTTTTTATAGAAACAATTCCCACCAACCACCTGATAGCTGGAGTAGCTGTCGTAGTTTGCTGATTTGGTCGAGGTAAAATAAAGGTAGTCGCCTATCTGATTCGCCCCGGCGAGCGCTGCCTTTGCCGCCTTGGTGGCAGTAGAGGACGGTCCTCTATCGAGATATTTGTCAAGCAGGCCGGAGGTCGCGCCTGGGAACTGTCCGTCCGCGTAGATGACGCTGGAGATGGATTTGCCCCATTTGCCAGATTTGACGCGGTTGACGATCAGACTTCCGACTGCCAGATAGCTTTCATAGGATCCGCCGTTGGCTTCCATCGTGAGGCAGGCGGAGAGCAGATAAACGTCGCTCTCGGAGGCGGAGATCACGTAGGATGATTTAGCGGCTGGTGCAGCCGTGCTCTTTTTCGAAGGGCTTCCAGAATTTCCAGATTTTCCTGAAGTCTGGGAGGAACCTTTAGCCGCGTTTGCCTCTGCCTGCGATTTTGCGGCTGCAATCTGGGCTTCCTCGGCGGCTCTGGATGCCTGCTCAGCTTCTTCAGCAGCCTGCCGTGCCGCCTCCAGCGCTGCCATCTCAGCCTCAATGCTGATTGCGCGTCCTGGCTTAACGCTGATTGTGACATAATCAGAAGAAACGTAACCGGAGGTGTCAACAGAAAGCTGGATTTTGACCCATCCAGTTTCCTGACTCAGTACAGGATAGTAGTCCTCCGCGGCAGCCAGACCGACGATGGCAGAATCCGTGCTGGCTTCCTCACGTACATGGAGTGTCTGTGTGCTGACGGTAGCGATATAGAGACCGAGCTCTTTGGCGAGCGGCTTGATATCATCGCCAAATACAAGATAATCGTCCTTGAGCCATCCCTCCAGCCCACCGGAGCGGATTTTTGTCCAGCCATTTTTGCGTTTTAAAATGGTACCGCCGCCTCCGCGGAAGCAGGTGCCGAGTACTTTGGCATCTGTATCTGGTTTTTCTCTCAGGTTCAGCGCATCATCCACATTGGCGACCGCGAGATTTTCATACGGATCGACCGGCTTTTCTTCTTTGATTTTGGCTTTCGCCGTACTTTTAGCATCGGTGCCGGTCTGATGACTGTTTTTTAAGGTGCTGGAAGAAGCGATGGAAGGATCAGAGCCTGCTTTGTTCTTCTTATCAGAAGGTTTAGAGAGGCATAGAAATGCCAGCAGAGCCGCCCCGGCTACAATAAAAAGGATCAGGAAATAGATCGCCATCATTGTTTTATCCATTTTTTTGCGCCTGGAAGAAGCAGGTTTCAAAGGGGAATCGTTCATATCATATATCCTTTCTGATATAAAAACATCTTGGAAATATTACAAAGATATTACAAAATTCTTCATTTACTATAGCAAATGGGGAAATCCTTGTCAACAAAGGGGGATTTTACGATTAGAAAAGGAGATGAAACTGAGTAAAAATGATGTTTTTGGAAACACTATTCCATCAGTGACAGCAATCGTTTCGCCGGAATTCACACGAAACAATCAATCAAAAACAATCATAAAAAATCAAAATTGTGCAATATAACCCAAAAAGAGGCAGTATGTTTGTGAATAAGTTTGATTGATTTTGAATGAAAATGATTTTATAATACAGTCAGAATCAATCAAGATAAGAAAGGAATGAAGGCTTATGATTTATACGGTAACCTTTAATCCATCGTTAGATTATATTGTGTCAGTGAGCGATTTTAAGCTCGGACTGACCAACCGGACGGATTCGGAGCTTTTGCTTCCGGGCGGAAAGGGAATCAATGTTTCGACGGTCCTTCAAAACCTTGGAATTGCCAATACGGCGTTTGGCTTTACTGCCGGGTTTGTCGGCGAGGAGGTTCGGAAGGAAGTGGAGCAGCTGGGCGTGAAAGCCGAGTTTATTTCCCTGGATGAGGGAGTCTCCCGCATCAACCTGAAGCTGAAATCCATCGACGGGACTGAGATCAACGGTCGGGGACCGAAGATTCCGCGGGAAGCGGTGGATGCGCTGATGACCCAGCTTGACCGGCTGGGGGCGGATGATACGTTGGTGCTGGCTGGAAGTATTCCAGCGTCGATGCCGGATGATATTTATCAGAAGATTATGGAGCGCCTGGATGGCAGGGACGTCCGGATTGTTGTGGACGCGACCAAGGATCTGCTGCTCAATGTGCTGGGACACCATCCATTTTTAATCAAACCGAACAATCATGAACTGGGAGACATTTTCGGCGTGAAGCTCTCGGAGCGGGAGGAAGTTGTTCCGTATGCGAAGAAGCTGCAGGAAAAAGGTGCGGTCAACGTGCTGGTTTCGATGGCAGGCAAGGGCGCGGTTCTTCTGGCGGAGGATGGAAGCGTCTATGCGGCGGAAGCACCGAAGGGAACCTTGAAAAATGGTGTCGGAGCCGGAGATTCGATGGTAGCCGGTTTCCTGGCCGGATACGGGGAGAGCGGAGATTATGAACACGCCTTCCGCATGGGACTGGCAGCTGGAAGCGCGAGCGCCTTTTCGGAGCAGCTGGCGACGAAGGATGAGATAAAGAAAGTGTATGAGACCTGTAAAATCACAAAAATCGGATGAGGTTGTATGCAGACATTTTTGAAGCTGGCAGAATGTACTGCCGGATATGCAATGCATACCTGACATTCGGGCATAAATAGGGAGGCAACAGATATGAAGATTACTGATTTACTGGATCCGAGAAGTATATCGCTGGATGCGGCACCCACCAGCAAATCGGAGACACTGGACAAGGCGGTAGAGCTGATGGCGGCGAGCGGAAAGCTGTCGGATGTCGAGGCATTTCGCAAGCAGGTTTATGCGAGAGAAGAAGAGAGCACGACCGGTATCGGCGAGGGGATTGCAATTCCTCATGGAAAATGTGATGCGGTCAAAAAGCCGGGGCTGGCGGCGATGGTCATCAAAAATGGCGTGGATTTCGACTCTCTGGACGGCGAACCGGTCACGCTGCTGTTTCTGATTGCAGCGCCAAATACAAAAGATAACGTACATCTGGATGTGTTGAGCAAGCTTTCCGTTCTCATGATGGATGAGAATTTCTCAGATTCCCTGCGAAATGCCTCTTCGGTGGAAGAATTTCTTTCCATTATTGATAAGGCAGATGCAGAACAGGCAGGCATCGATGAGAGACTGACGGCTGGTTCCGGCGAAGAAGCGGCAGATAGAAATGGAGAAAATGCCGCACAGTCAGGTGGCCAGGAAATTCAGGCGCAAAAAGCGGGTGCAGAGACGGAAAAGACAGTCGGACCGAAGATCTTAGCGGTTACTTCCTGTCCGACCGGTATCGCGCACACCTACATGGCAGCCGAAGGCCTGGAAAAAGCGGCACGCGCGAAGGGCTGGAAGATCAAAGTTGAGACGCGCGGTTCAGCCGGGGCAAAAAATGTGCTGACGGCACAGGAGATCGAGACGGCGGACTGCATCATCGTGGCAGCGGACGCACAGGTGCCGATGGAGCGGTTTGACGGAAAACGAGTGATCGAATGTCAGGTTTCGGACGGTATCAGCAAGGCACCGGAGCTTTTGGAGCGCGCGGCGTCCGGGGAGGTACCGGTTTACCATGCAGCATCATCTGGAAGCAGCAGCCCGGCAAAGGCAGCCTCTGGCGGCAAATCGGGCAGTGTCGGACACCAGATTTACACGCAGCTGATGAATGGTGTCTCCCACATGCTTCCGTTTGTAGTCGGCGGCGGCATCCTGATTGCGATTGCGTTTCTGATTGATGGTTTCAGTGTGGATATGAATGCACTCCCGCTCGAGCAGCGTGTAAACTTTGGTACGATTACCCCGCTGGCGGCATGGTTTAAAAATGTCGGCGGTGTGGCATTTGGCTTTATGCTCCCGATTCTGGCTGGTTTCATCGCGATGGCGATCGGAGATCGCCCGGCGCTGGCAGTCGGTTTTGTCGGCGGCATGATTGCTTCTCAGGGAAAATCAGGTTTCCTTGGCGCCCTGGCGGCAGGTTTTATTGCCGGATATCTGATTCTGGCGCTTCGGAAAGCGTGCGAGAATCTTCCAGAGGCACTGGAAAAGATTGCTCCGGTCCTGATTTACCCGGTTGTGGGCGTCCTGCTCATCGGACTGGTTATGAGCTTCGTCGTAGAGCCGGTCATGGGCGCGATCAATATGGCGTTAAACAATGGTCTGAGCAGCATGGGTGGTTCGAGTAAGCTGATTCTTGGTTTTGTGCTGGCGGCGATGATGGCGATCGACATGGGCGGTCCATTCAACAAGGCGGCATATGTATTTGGTACGGCGGCAATCGCCTCCGGCAACTACGATGTGATGGCAGCTGTTATGATTGGCGGTATGACACCGCCGTGTGCGATTGCGCTGGCAACAATGTTGTTTAAGAAGAAATTTACAAAGGAAGAGCGCGAGGCAGGACCGACCAACTTCATCATGGGTCTGGCATTCATCACGGAGGGCGCGATTCCATTTGCAGCGTCCGATCCGGTACACGTGCTTCCAGCCTGCATCGTCGGTTCGGGTGTTGCGGGAGCGATGAGCATGTTATTTAACTGTACGCTGATGGCGCCGCATGGCGGAATCTTCGTATTCCCAGTCATGGGAAATCCGTTGTTCTATCTGCTGGCACTGGTGGTTGGCATGGCGATCTCGACGGTACTCTTAGGAGTTCTCAAGAAGAATGTAGAAGAATAGATAAATATTTTTTTTTGACGGAATGTGAATCTTTATTAGAAATTTTTTGGTCAAATCAATCAAAATAGGTTATAATGAGAAGGAGAACATCATCATGAAAGAGTTTAAATATACCATTACAGACCCGGAAGGAATCCACGCACGCCCGGCAGGTGAACTGGTAAAGGCGGCAAAACAGTTTACGAGTACGATCAAGCTGGCGAAAGATGGAAAGAGCGGCGACTGCAAAAAGATTTTCGGTATCATGGGACTGGCGGTAAAGAACGGACAGGAAGTAACCCTGACTTTTGAGGGCGAGGACGAAGAAGCAGCTTATGAGGCAGTCAGCCAGTTTATGAAGGAAAATATGTAGTTTAACAAAGATGCCGCGATGTAAGGGATTATTACATGGCGGCATTTTTCGATAATGGATCAATGGAAAGGGGAATGGTCATGCAGACGTATCGTGGAAAAAGTGTATTTGGCGGTGTCGCAGTTGGAAAAATATGTGTGTATCAGAAAGGCGAGCAGACCGTAAAACGGACGAAAATAGAGAATACAGAGCAGGAAAAAGCGCGGTTTAATGCGGCAGTTCAGGAGTCCATCCGCCAGCTCGGCGAGTTGTATGAAAAGGCGGTAAAAGAAGTTGGCGAGGCGAATGCGGCGATTTTTGAGATTCATCAGATCATGCTGGAGGACGAGGACTATCTGGACGCGGTTCAGAATATCATCGATACGCAGAAGGTCAATGCCGAGTATGCGGTTGCGGTGACCGGTGACAATTTCGCCCAGATGTTTGCGGCGATGGAGGACGAATATATGCGTGGGCGCGCGGCGGATGTCAAAGATATTTCGGAGCGGATTGTGCGCGTTCTGTCCGGAGGCGCAGGTCAGGGCATCCATACGGACGAGCCGGTGATTATTCTGGCAGATGATTTAGCGCCATCGGAGACGGTACAGCTTGAAAAGGACAAGGTGCTATCCTTTGTGACGGTACACGGTTCCGTCAATTCCCACACGGCGATCCTGGCGCGTACGATGAGCATTCCGGCGCTGATCGGAACGGACGTGGCGCTCGATGAGACGGTAGATGGGAAATTTGCGGTTGTGGATGGTACTAACGGAGTCCTGTATGTGGAACCGGATGAGGAGACATTGGAAACAATGCGCCGCCGGCAGCAGGAGGAACAGGAGAAGAAAGAACTGCTGCAAACACTGAAAGGGCGCGAAACAGTCACTATGGATGGCAAGAAGATCCGCCTGTATGCGAACATTGGCAACAGCAAGGATCTGGCGTCGGTCATTCAGAACGATGCGGCGGGCATCGGACTGTTCCGCAGCGAATTTTTGTATCTGGAAAAAGAAACATTTCCGACGGAGGAGGAGCAGTTCCAGGTATATAAACAGGTAGCGGAAACGATGGCGGGCAAACCGGTCATTATCCGCACGCTGGACATCGGCGCGGACAAGCAGTGCGATTATTTTGAACTGAAAAAAGAGGAAAATCCGGCGATGGGCTGCCGGGCGATCCGTATCTGCCTGACAAGACCGGAGATTTTCAAGACACAGCTTCGCGCGTTGTTTCGGGCAAGTGCCTATGGCAATCTCCAGATCATGTATCCGATGATCACAAGTGTCTGGGAGGTCGAGGCGATCGCGAAGATTGTCGAGGAGGTCAAGACGGAGCTGACCGCACAGAATCTCCGGTTTGGCGACCCGAAGCAGGGCATTATGATTGAAACCCCGGCGGCAGTCATGGTAAGCCGGGAACTGGCGAAAAAAGTGGACTTTTTCAGCATCGGAACGAACGACCTGACCCAGTATACGCTGGCAGTTGACCGTCAGAACCCGGAGCTGGATGCATTTTACGATCCGCACCATCCGGCGGTGCTGGCGATGATCCGCATGGTTGTCGAAAATGCGCACGCCGAGGGCATCTGGGCAGGTATCTGCGGCGAATTGGGCGCGGATCTGAGTTTGACAAAAGAATTCCTGAAAATGGGTGTGGATGAGCTTTCCGTATCGCCGGGGCGTGTGCTGCCGATTCGGAAGGTCATTGTCGAAAGCAGCTGCAGTTGATAAGAATATTAAGACAGAGAGAAGTGAAAAATTGAGCTAAAAAAGTTCAACCACAGCAGAAGATGAAAGGAAAAGAGTCATGCTGACAGAAAAAAGATACGAACTGATTTTGGAACTTCTGGATAAAAAGAGGAGTGTGACAGTTCCTGAGATTAAAGATGTGCTGGGAGTTTCGGAATCGACGATCCGGCGGGATCTGAATGCGCTTGACAAAGCGGGGCGCCTGACCAAGGTGTTTGGCGGCGCGGTGTCTTCAGACGGGACATTTACGGGAACCGAACCGTCAGTGGCACAGAAGATGGAATTGCAGCAGGAGGAGAAAAGGAGAATCGCCCAGTTTGCGGCGGGACTTATCCAGCCGGATGATTTTGTCTATCTGGACGCGGGCACGACGACCGGGTATATCTTAGACTATCTTCCGGCGCGCAGCGCCACGTTTGTGACGAATGCGGTATCACATGCCAAACGGCTGGCAGCCGCCGGAAACCGCGTAATTCTGATTGGTGGTGAGTTAAAGGGCACGACGGAGGCGGTCATCGGAAGCCAGGCGATCCTGACGATCCAGGGCTATCATTTTACAAAGGGATTTTTTGGAACCAACGGCGTCAGCAAGCGCCACGGTTTCACGACGCCGGATCCGAATGAAGCATTAGTCAAGCAAGAGGCGATGCGCCAGACAGAGCGCTGCTATGTGCTGGCGGACAGCCAGAAATTCGGCATGGTAAGTTCGGTGACGTTCGGGGTGTTTGAAGAAGCGACGATCCTCACGGAGACAGAGCCGCCGGAAGGATTTAGCGGCAGCAAGAATATCCGGGTGGCAAAGTAGAATAGTGAGCAGTAACAATCGTGTTTTTCTAATGAAATCCTAACATATATACGATTTGACAAACTATTAGAATATTGCTATATTTATAGAAAATCAATAGGGCGGCAAACGGGCAGGATTATGTATGACGATCGGGAGGAACGATGGATCCGAACCGATCGCAGTCAGCATGGATCCTGAATCGTTATGCCGCCCTTGTTAGTGTTTACAGTTATGTAAAAGGAGAACTTTCTAAAAGGAGAATTTACCATGCAGCAATTTCACGGCAGTGACGAATACATCGCTTCGGATGAACTGATCCGCAGCGTTAACATTGCGGCGGCGCTCAAAAAGCCGCTCTTAATCAAGGGAGAACCGGGCACTGGAAAGACGATGCTCGCGGAGGCGATTGCCAGATCCCTCGATATGGAACTTTTGATCTGGAATATTAAATCGACGACTCGCGCACAAGACGGTCTTTACGTGTACGATACGGTACAGCGTCTTTACGACAGCCAGTTTGGTGCGGATGGCGTTGATGATATTGCCAGATATATCCGCCTCGGAAAGATGGGAGAGGCATTTGAGAAGGAAAAGCAGACGGTTCTTTTGATCGATGAGATCGATAAAGCGGATTTGGAATTCCCGAACGACCTGCTCTGGGAACTTGACAAGATGGAATTTTACATTCCGGAGACGGGAAAGACTGTCAAAGCGAAGCACCGTCCGATTGTGATTATTACCTCCAATGCGGAGAAGGAGCTGCCGGATGCGTTCCTGCGCCGCTGTATCTTCCATTATATTGCATTCCCGGAGCAGCCGATGATGGAGAAGATCATCAAGGCACATTACCCGGATCTCGACCAGAAGCTGATCGACGGCGTGCTGGACGCCTTCTACCGGGTGCGCGATCTGCGCGGCCTGCAGAAGAAGCCGAGTACCTCCGAGGTGTTGGACTGGATTCAGGCGCTTGTGATCGGCGGCGTGCCGGTGGAGAAGCTGGAAAAGGAGATCCCGTTTGCGGGGGTACTCTTAAAAAAGACAGAGGATTTAAAGCTGGTGGAGAATAACCGATATGTTTACTGATTTTCTGTATCTACTCCGTTCTTACGGGATGAAGACGAGCCTCAATGAGTGGAACAGCCTGATGGATGCGCTGGAAATGAACCTGAACGACGCGAGTCTGACGGAGTTTTACTATATGGCGAGGGCGGTTCTGGTCAAAAAAGAGTCCGAATATGACAAATTTGACCAGGCATTTCTGGCATATTTTAAAAATGTGCAGACGTTTGAGGATCTTCCGAAGGAGGTCTTAGACTGGCTTGCCAAGGCGCACGCGCAGACGCCCTATGATAAGGATGAGGTCGATGCGCGGTTTGCGGGACTTGATCTGGACGATATCCGTAAAATGATGGCGGAACGACTGAAAGAGCAGCATGAGCAGCACCACGGCGGCAATAAGTGGATTGGAACCGGTGGTACGTCGGCATTTGGACATTCCGGTTACAGCCCGAAGGGCATCCGCGTGGGCGGACCGGGCAAAAACCGGAGCGCGCTGCAGGTGGCGGAACAGCGGAATTACCGCGATTTCCGCGACGATGCGGTCATCCAGATCCGGCAGTTCCAGGTGGCGCTCAAAAAGCTGCGTCTTTTATCCTGCCGTGAGGATGGAGCGAAAACGGAGCTCAATGTGGAGAAAACGATCGAGAAGACCTGCAATGAAGGCGGACGTCTGGAGCTCGTCATGGAGCGCCCGAGAAAGAACCAGACGAAGCTTCTGCTTCTGATGGACAGCGGCGGATCGATGTGGGCATATGCGGATCTGTGCAACCGGCTGTTCCAGGCGGTCAATCAGTCGTCCCATTTTAAGGATTTGAAGATTTATTATTTCCACAATTGTTTCTACGATCAGCTGTTTACGACGCCGTCCTGCTCCTGGAGGGATAAGATCTCGACCGAGTGGGTCTTTCACAACCTGAAACCGGAATACAAGGTAATTCTGGTTGGGGATGCGTCGATGGCGCCGTCGGAACTTCTGTACCGCGGCGGCAGTCTCGACTATTTCCACAGCAACGAGCGGACGGGCATTTACTGGCTGCAGGAGATGCACCGGCGTTTTCCGTCGGCGATCTGGCTGAACCCGATGCGGGAAAATAACTGGGCATATGCCTACGGTGCGTACACGATCAGTCTGATCCGCGAGGAGATTCCGATGTTTCCGCTGACGGCGGCAGGACTTGAGGCTGGAATTAAGGAATTGAAAAAATAAATATGGAAAAAAGGGCATTTCCCGATATTGACAACAAAGTAAACTTGTGCTATTATTCATCATAAACTCTTTGCACTGCATATCAAACTACAGTACAAACTGAGCAGACCGTGAATATCATGGGGTCGGGTCGCAGAAGCGACAGTGGAAGTTAGTTTCATCCACGGGACAGTAGTTACTCATACTGGTTCGTGGGTGTTTTTTTATACTTTTTTATGGGTTTGCAGCATCCACCTATCGTTAGTGCCATGAGATATTTTTTGGAGGTAACGAATATGAAACAAAATGATTTTCAGAAGGTGGCAAATCAAGTGTCTTTTGTAACGATAGTAGTGAACATCCTTTTGGCGTTTATGAAGCTGTTAGCCGGCGTGTTCGCACATTCGAATGCGATGATCAGTGACAGTATCCATTCGGCGTCCGATGTGTTCAGCACGATGATCGTGGTGATTGGAATTAAGCTGTCGTCCAAACAGCCGGACAAGGAGCACCCGTATGGACATGAGCGGATGGAGTGTGTGGCTGCGATTGTCCTCTCGATGGTTCTCTTTATGACAGGTCTGGGGATTGGCGTGGAGGCGCTTACGGACGTGCTCAAGGGAGAATACAGTCACCTGCAGGTACCGGGGATGCTGGCGCTGGCAGCGGCTGTTATATCCATTGTCAGTAAAGAAGCGATGTACTGGTACACCCGATATTATGCGAAAAAGATTGATTCCAGCGCACTGATGGCAGATGCATGGCATCACCGTTCTGATGCGTTTTCCTCGATCGGTGCGCTGGTCGGAATCGTGGGCGCGAGAATGGGATTTCCGGTCATGGATCCGATCGCGAGCCTGGTTATTTTCGTCTTTATCGTGAAAGCGGCGTATGAGATTTTTAAAGATGCGATGGATAAAATGGTCGATCATTCCTGTGATGAGAAGACCGAAGAACAGCTGCGCGCCTGCGTTCTTCAGAATCCAGATGTGGCGCGGATTGACCTGCTTCAGACGCGGATCTTTGGCAATAAAATTTATGCGGACATTGAGATTGAGGTAGATGGTTCCATGCCGCTGCGGGAGGCGCACAAGATTGCCGAGTTGGTGCATAACAGCATTGAAAAGACATTTCCGAAGGTAAAACACATTATGGTGCATGTCAATCCGGAAATTGACCGGAAATAGAAAGAAGGACTGCCGCAGACTGGCATATTTCCTTTTGAGCAGACCAAGATAACAATAAAAATCTTGTTTACTTAGAAGAGGGCATGCCAGATGCGGCGGTCCTTTTGGCGCTTTTGGGAACATGAAAATTTTAAACATTTTTAAGGACGTCCTGAAAGTTATACTTCCGGCTCAGCTGCCCCATGCCGGTAAATATAAATAAAGTAAATAAGCTCCGGAATACCGGTGATTCCCCATGAAAAGGCGTACAGCAGGTACAGCGACTGGATTGTGTGGAAGTATGCAAAAATGGTAAAAATCCACGCAAGGCGGAATACTACCGAACCCAATATAACCAGGATGGTCGGAATAACGGTCCGCCCCAGTCCGCGGGATGCCGCCAGGGTGCAGTCCATCAGCGGGCTAAGCCCATAGGAGAGCGCCATGATGGCGAGACGGGTGGTTCCGGCGGTCACAACTTCTGCATCGTTAGTAAAGAGTGACAGGAATGGGACGCGCAGGAGATAGAGCGAAATCCCCAGAATCAGCCCTACGCAGGTGGCATAGAGCAGGCAGAGTTCGTAGCTTCTGCGGCACCGCTCCCGTTTTCCGGCACCACGATTCTGTGCGATAAAGCTGGTGCAGCCTGTGTAGATGGCAGCCATCATATTGTAGACCAGAGGATCTGTGTTGGCAGCGGCTGAGTTGCCCTCGACGATGACATGGTCGAACGAGTTGACACTGGTCTGTACAAAGATGTTTGCGATGGCAAAAAGGATATTCTGAATGGCGGACGGAATGCTGATTTGAAGGATTCTGCCTACCTTGTCCGGCGATATCTGAAGTTCACTCGGGTGAAGTGCATAATTTTCCCGGCTTCGAAGCAGGAGCGCGATGACAAGAGCTGCCGAAATATATTCCGCGATAATGCTGGCCAATGCCACACCTGCGACATCTAGTTTGCAGATAATGACGAAAAATAAATTCAAAATGACATTGATAACACCGGCAAAAGAGAGATAATAGAGCGGGCGCTTTGTATCGCCGGAGGCGCTCAGAACCGCATTTCCGAAGTTAAAGAGTGCCAGCGCTGGCATACCAAAAACATAGATCCTCAGGTATCGGACAGCACCGTCGATCAGCTCCGGCTTCGTATTCATCATCGTGAGAATATGTCTGGCGAACGTGAAACCAAACAGGAGAATCAGAAGCCCGGAGCTGAGGCATAAAATACAGGCGGTATGTACCGTTTCCCGGACATTCCGGTCATTTTTGGCACCGATATAGAGGGCGGTCAGCGCATTGACGCCGCTTGCCATGCCGATGAGGATGCCTGTAAACATCGTGACCAGGATGCTGGTTGAGCCGACGGAACCCAGCGCCAGTGAACCGGCAAATTTCCCGACCACTGCGACATCCGACATATTAAAGACAACCTGAAGCAGGTTGGTAAACATGAGCGGAACACTAAACAATAAAATTTTCTTCCATAAAGCCCCCGTACAGAGATCCATTTCATAGCGTTTCATAAATAAAAGTCTCCCTTCATTTGCAACGAATACCATCATACCGCAAAATGGAAAAACTGCAATCATGAATATGGAAAAAATGAAAGAAAAAGGAAAAAAAAAGGAACCGTTAAGAAATTCTTACGAATTGGATCTTTTGACGATCTTTTTTAGAATCGGTCTGGACTTTTTTTCCGACTCTGCTATAATAAGGATTCAGAATCCATATATACAGGCCGCAGCCAGATGGCGCGGCAGAGAGGTTTGTGAAAAAATGAAAAATAAAAGTATGAGTATACTTAAAATGACTGGTGCAGCAGCTGCACTGGTGCTGATGTTTGCACAGCCAGTACTGGCAGATGGCAGTTTTGCAAATGGAACAAGTGTAAATGGCGTCGCAGTCGGCGGCATGAGCAACGAGGAATCAAAGGCAAAGCTGGAGCAGAATTACGGTTCTTATAAATTAACGATCAAAGAACGTGGAGGCAAGACAGAAGAGATCACCGCAGCGGAGATCGGCTATAAAGTGGTGATTACAAATGAGCTGCAGGCAGCGATTGACCAGCAGGCAGCAGGGGCAGCTGGAGCAGGAGCGCTGACGATCGCAATGCCGCTTTCCTGCGATCAGACGATGCTTGCAAACCGCATTGCTTCCTTAAATTGTATGTCAGATAGTGTAGCACCGACGGTAGATGCCCATATATCCGCCTGGGAAGAAGGAAAAGATTTCACGATTGTTCCGGAAGTAAAGGGAGAATCTGTGGATAAGGCAAAGGTACAGACGGCGATCAATGCAGCGATCGCCTCCGGCATGACAGAGATTGATCTGGAAGCCTTGGGATGTTACACACCGATCCAGGTGACTTCCGGCGATGCATCCTTAAAAGCACTCTGCGCCCAGATGAACCAGGCTAAAAATGCGACCATCACCTTCCATATCGGTGATGCAACCGAGACACTGTCCGGTACTGAATATGTCAGCTGGTATACAGGCGGCGAGAATGGTGTCATTACTGTAGACCGCGATAAGGCAGCTGCCTACATCAAGGCGCTGGCAGCGAAATACGACACAGCTGGAACTACCCGTACCTTCCATACCACTTCCGGAAAAGAGGTTGCCTTGACAGGCCCTTATGGATGGAAGATTGACCAGACTGCAGAGACAGACAACCTGGTTCTGATGGCGCAGACAGGCATCAATCAGGAACGTGAAGTCCAGTTCTCCCAGCAGGCAGCCAGCCATTCAGCCGCAGACTGGGGCAATACCTACGCAGAAGTTGATTTCGGCGCCCAGCATGTATATATGTATGAAAACGGCGCCCTGACCTGGGATGCTCCGTGCGTAACCGGAAACGTATCCAAAAACTACACAACCCCGGAAGGTATTTACAGCCTGACCTACAAGCAGACCGACCGCGTTCTGCGCGGCACCAAACAGGCAGACGGCACATATGAATATGAAAGTCACGTAGACTATTGGATGCCATTCAACGGCGGCATCGGTTTCCATGACGCAAGCTGGAGAAGTAAATTCGGCGGAACCATCTACCAGTATTCCGGTAGCCACGGCTGCATCAATCTGCCGGTTGATAAAGCAAAACTTCTCTACGAGAAAGTATACAAGGGAATGCCGGTTCTCTGCCACAACTAAACATTTCTTCTAAGCGCACATTCAGCAATTAGAAGAAGGACTAGCAGTGACGGCATTACTTTATTAGATAATAAGATAAGACAGTAGATGTCAGCTAAAATCATAAATACAATACTGTCATTAAAAAAGATCCTACGCCACCCAACAGCCGCATTCATGCGCTGTTGGGGGCCAGGATCTTAAATTTTACCAAGTTATCATCCAATAAACAGGAGAAAAAGCCGCCCGAGCGAAAATGGAATTTTCGAAACTGAGGATTTACTTGGCAGATTCGGATTTGATGTTGAAAGAAACCGCAACAAACTTGCTTTGTGAGGATTTCTTTCTGTTTTTAATCAAACCGAAGATGCCTAGAAAATCCCAGTCCTCGAAACCTGATCATTTTTGCTCGGGCGGCTTTTTCTCCGTCCCATCCACGACAATCAAATTATTTAGCTATCTATTTATTTCCCTTCCCCAATAATCAATTCTTCCCCATACGGCAAGGTCTTGATCCAGTCACAGAATGTATGCCACTCCGCCAGCTTATGATCCTTTCTGGCATAATAAATATTAATCAGTGTCTCATAATTAAACGAACAAGTCCGCATCTGATTATAACTGCTCGGCAGCAGCTGGATCATATCATACCAGTCATCCTTATTCTTCGTCTCCAGATAACGCAGGCGGATTTCCTCCAGCTTGGCGATAACTGTTTCCATAAATGCGCGTGTTCCGGCTGTCATGTGGTCGCAGCTGAAATCGTCCATCGAAAACGGTTTGCTGGCGATTTTGTGCATCGTGCTGGTTGAATTGGCGACGGTCGCTACTTTATAAGTATCATATTCTTTCCACCAGTAGAGAGGTGCGGTCACATCGACTGAGACAAATACCTGGCGCAGAAACTTGCGGTGGTCGCTGCCTGCTTTGCGGAGACGTTTCGCAAGGTCGAGATCGTTCGGTCCCAGTTTATATTCGCCATTCTCATCATAAAAGCTGTCCATTCGTCCCCAGCTGTTCATCGGATTGCGGGCACCGCGCATGGCATTTTCCAGATTCATGACGCTGGTACGTTCTAATTTAAGCATAATCAAACTCCTTTTTCATATAAGTGAATTATTTTCAGGATAAACTCACTTTTGTGAGTTGTTTCGGGCGGGATCAGTATACCACAAAAACCATGACCCGTAAACAAAGCATAAAAAAACATACAGAATTACAAGAATCGATAGTTACTGTTCCCGGGTGGGCACTTTTGGAAGCGAAAGTGCCGTAAGAAAACGTGGTGGCAGCAGGAATTTGCCGTATTTAAATGCGAAGCCACGGCAAATTCCGTTACTGGGCACGTATGCGTGAACAGTAACATCGATAAAAATTACAATCCAAAACAGAATACAGGAAAAAACAAAGAGATTATACGATATGCACAGAAAAATATAATGAAAACATGTATTTTTTAATATGAAATAGTATTGACATAAAATGAAAAATATGCTAATATTTAGCCATAGAAATTCATTGATATGAAAATTAAAAAGAAAAAATTAGATTTTACGAAAATGAAATGAGAAAAATTTTCATATCATAATCACGAATTAGACAAAATATCAAAAAGGAGAGATGAGCAATGAGCAATGGATATTTCAAAGTAGAGATGCCGAAAAATGAGCCGGTAAAAGCATATCTTCCGGGAAGTCCGGAGAGAGCCAGCTTAAAGAAAGAGCTGGAGCGCCAGTCCGCACAGGTTGTTCAGGTTCCGATGATCATCGGTGGTAAGGAAGTTTGGACAGAGAGAAAGACCAAAGCAGTTATGCCGCATGACCATGCTCATGTAATCGCAGAAGCAGCTTCCGGCGGTGAGAAAGAGTTAAAGGATGCAATTGCAGCAGCTCTGGCAGCTAGAAAAGCATGGACCGAGATGCCAATGGAACACCGCGTATCTATCTTCTTAAAAGCAGCTGATTTAATCGCTGGTCCGATGAGATATAAAGTAAATGCAGCTACCATGTTAGGACAGAGCAAAACTGTATATCAGGCTGAGATTGATACCTGCGAGCTGATCGATTTCCTTCGTTTCAACGTATATTACTTACAGCAGATTTATGACAGACAGCCGAACAACACACCGAATGTTTGGAACCGCATCGAGTATCGTCCACTGGAAGGTTTCGTAACCGCGATTTCCCCATTCAATTTCACATCCATCGGTGCTAACCTTCCGACCGCTCCGGCGATTGCAGGTAACGTAGTTCTCTGGAAACCGGCTACCACAGCAGTTCTTTCCAATTACTATGTAATGCAGGCCCTGATGGCAGCAGGACTTCCGGCAGGCGTTATCAACTTCGTACCGAGCCGTGGTTCTGACATGAGCAAGTACGTATTAAGCGATCCGAACCTGGCAGGATTCCATTTCACAGGTTCTACCGAAGTGTTCAGCGGTGTTTACTCCTTAGTAGGCGAGAACATCAAGAAATACAAAACATATCCGCGTCTGGTTGGCGAGACTGGTGGAAAGGACTTCATCTTTGCTCATAATTCCGCAGACGTACCGGGTCTGGTAGCAGCTCTGACAAGAGCATCCTACGAGTATCAGGGACAGAAGTGCTCCGCAGCTTCCCGTGCATTTGTTCCGGCAAGCATCTGGCCGCAGGTTAAAGAGGGTATGCTGGCAGAGATTGAGAAGATTAAAATTGGCGATATAACTGATTTCACAAACCTGATGGGCGCTGTTATCGATGCATCCGCATTCAAGACCAACAAAGAGTATATCGATTATGCAAAAGCATCCGAGGATGCAGAAGTTATCTGCGGCGGATACGATGATTCCAAGGGATATTTTGTATATCCGACCCTGATTGAGGCTAAGAAGCCAGACTTCAAAACTATGGTAGAGGAAATCTTTGGACCGGTTATGACCGTATATGTATATCCGGATGACAAACTTGATGAGACTCTGGCAAGCTGCGATACCGCAACTTCCTATGGCCTGTCCGGAGCAATCTTTGCAGATGACCGCGAAGCTATCGTTAAGATGGAAGATGCACTCAAAGGAACAGCCGGAAACTTCTACATCAACGACAAGCCAACTGGTGCAGTTATCGGTCAGCAGCCGTTCGGTGGTGCAAGAGCATCCGGAACCAACGACAAAGCCGGAAGCGAGATCAACATGTATCGCTGGTTAAGCCCGAGAACCATCAAAGAACTTAGAGTACCGTGTCTGGATGTAACTTATCCATACATGGTTGAGGCATAAGAAGTGCAAGACGTCAGGAAAATCAGATGCGTTGTGCTTGCACATAAGCAGATGATTTCCCTGGGCGGATTATAGGGCGCAGCCCGTCCAGCGAAGAAAAGCGCAGCTTTTTTGAGCTGGGGCACTGAGCACGCTGGGGCACTGAGCACGCTGGGGCGCAGCCCGTCCCCATAATTCCCTAAATTAAAACCAACCACCCGGAGGATCGGCGCTGATCCGGAATCTGTGTAACGAAACACACAATTTCATATCGGTGCCGATCCTTTTTATAATTTAGAAATTCTGTCCGAGTATCCCAGCCACACCCGCTCAGATATTGTTCCGTTTGTTTGGAATGAAATTGCGGCATTCTGTTATTAAAAATCCCATTATGTTACTGCTCACACATGTGTGCCCAGCAACGGGATTTTGCCGATGCTGCGCATTCCAAATCGGCAAAATCTGCTGCGAGAACTGTATCGTACGGAATTTTCAGTTCAGAAAATTCCTATTTGTGAACAGTTACCCTATTATTCCTTACATTCATCTGATTTGAACCAGTCCTTGTATTTTTCATAAAGATCCAGTAAAATCAAATACGAAATATGGATTTGAGGATTTGTTTTTGTTCAAATTTTCTCAGTTCGATTTTAAATTCAAACAAAAAGGATGAGAAAGCAATGACGGTGATCGATGTATCTGGCTGCGGAAGCGGTGCGGTGTTTTTGATAAAGGGAAAAGCCAATCTCCTGTTCGAGGCGGGGATGGCGTATGCTGCCGATCAGATGGTGGAAAATATAAAAAGAGAACTGGGCGATGCAGAGTTAGACGCGGTTCTTTTATCCCATTCCCATTATGATCATGTAGCGGGGCTTCCGGCGGTGCGGAAAGCATGGCCGGGGGTGAAAACATATGCTTCCGAGCGCGCAAAAGAAATTTTAGTGAAACCGGGCGCTTTGAAGACGATCCGGCGTCTAAGCGGCGAGGCGGCAGAAGCGGCGGGGCTTCCATGGGATTCGGAATATGACGATGCAGATTTACAGATTGATGTATCGCTGGAGGACGGCGAGACGATCGAACTGGGCGACCATACGATCTACGCGTTTGCGACGATCGGCCACACGAAATGTTCCATGTCTTACCTGATTGATGATGAGTTGATGCTGTGCAGTGAGACGGTAGGCGTCATGGGGCATGATGGGAGTTATATGCCGTCGTTTCTGGTAGACTATAAGGCGGCAGAAGAATCGATCGAGTATTCATCGGAATTGGATGCAAAAGAGATTATTTTAAACCACTATGGCTTGGTCAGTGAAGCGGATAAGGCGGCGATCTGGGATGTCCTGATGCAGAAGCTTCGTGACAGCCGTGATGTCATGATTGATATTATGAACCGGTTCCCGGAAGAAGAGGCGGCGCTTCGGGAGATGGAGCGCGTGTTCCATTCTCATGTAGATAAGAAAGAACAGCCAGACGAGGCATTCTATATCAATGCGGCGAGCATGATGAAGACACTCAAAAGACAGTTTCCGGAACGGTTTCCGAGACATTTTCAGCTGATTGCGGCAGTGGATCGGAACTGGGGTATCGGCAATAAAGGGCAGATGCTGACGGTGATCCCGGCGGATCAGAAATTATTCCGGCAGGAAACGATGGGAAAAATCATCGTGATGGGCTATAAAACGTTTCTGACCTTCCCGGCTCAGCGACCGCTGGATGGCAGAATCAACCTGATTTTGACAAAAAAGAAGGCTCTGAGCGTAAAGGGGGCAGAGATCTGCCACAGTGTCGAGGAGGCGCTGGTGCGGATTGACGAGCTGAAACAGGAAAAACATCTGACAGATGTAGATGTCGTCATCATCGGCGGCGAGTCGGTTTACCGGCAGTTCCTTCCGTTCTGCGACACAGCGCAGATCACCTGGATTGATTTTTCCTATGTGGCAGACACACACATGGTTGATCTGGAGAAAGAAGGCTGGGAACTGGTAAGACGAAGCGGCGAGCAGACATTTTTCAATTTGTGCTATGAATTCAGGGAATATCGGAAGCTGGAAAAGGAATCGCTCTAAGGTTGTCAAAAATAGGACAAAGTGGTAAAATAATTGAGAATTCTGAAAAGTCAAACAATAAAATGTTCATATATCAGTAAGGAGGAATAGAATGTACCCGATTTTAAAAGCTGAAAAACTGGCAGATAAGATTTATCTGATGGTTGTAGAAGCACCGCGTGTAGCGCGTGCATGTGAGCCGGGCGAATTTGTCATCGTCAAGATGGGCGAAGAGGGCGAGAGAATCCCGCTGACCATCTGTGATTTTGACCGTCAGGCAGGAACGATCACGATCGTATTCCAGACCGTGGGAGCTTCTACCGAGAAGATGAGCACCCTCAAGGCTGGGGATGCATTCCATGATTTCGTAGGACCGCTTGGAAATCCGTCCGAGTTTATCCATGAGGATGTAGAAGAGCTGAAAAAGAAGAAATACCTCTTCGTAGCCGGCGGCGTCGGTGCGGCTCCGGTTTATCCGCAGGTAAAATGGATGCATGAGCACGGCATTGATGTAGATGTTATCGTAGGTTCTAAGACCAAAGATCTGCTGATCCTGACCGAGGAGATGGAGAAGGCAGCCGGAAACCTTTACATCACAACCGATGATGGCAGCTTTGGCATTAAAGGTATGGTTACAGGTGTCATCGAGGATTTAGTTGAAAAACAGGGACGCAAGTACGATGTCTGTGTTGCAATCGGACCGATGATCATGATGAAATTTGTCTGCCTGCTGACGAAAAAACTGGAGATTCCGACGATTGTCAGTCTGAACCCGATCATGGTAGATGGAACCGGTATGTGTGGTGCCTGTCGTGTCACTGTAGGCGACCAGGTCAAATTTGCCTGCGTAGACGGACCGGAGTTTGATGGACATCTTGTTAATTTTGACGAGGCGATGGAACGTCAGAGAATTTATAAGACTCAGGAAGGCAGAGCGATGCTGCGCTTGAAAGAGGGCGATACTCATCACGGCGGATGCGGACAGTGCGGAGGTGACAAATAATGGAAGCAAAGAGAGATATGATGAAAAAGGTGCCGGTCAGAGAGCAGGATCCGAAGGTACGTGCGACTAATTTTAAAGAGGTATGTCTCGGCTATAATATGGAAGAAGCAGTTGCGGAGTCTGAGAGATGTCTGAACTGTAAAAATGCAAAATGTATCGCTGGATGCCCGGTTTCCATCAATATTCCGGCGTTTATCCAGGAAGTAAAAGCGGGAAATATTGAGGAGGCAGCGAAAGTCATCGCACTTTCTTCGGCACTTCCGGCAGTCTGTGGACGTGTCTGCCCACAGGAATCCCAGTGTGAGGGACAGTGTGTGCGCGGTATCAAGGGCGAGGCGGTTTCCATTGGTAAACTTGAGCGCTTCGTGGCAGACTGGTCCCGTGAGCATGGTTTTGTACCGGCAGCGCCGGAGAAGACAAACGGAAAGAAAGTAGCAGTCATCGGTTCCGGTCCTGCAGGTCTGACCTGTGCAGGCGATCTGGCAAAACTGGGCTATGAAGTAACCATTTTCGAGGCACTTCATGAGCCGGGCGGAGTATTGACCTACGGCATTCCGGAGTTCCGTCTTCCGAAGAGCGGCGTTGTACAGCCGGAGATCGAGAATGTCCGCAAGCTGGGCGTTAAGATTGAGACAAACGTAGTTATCGGAAAATCTATCACAATCGACGAGCTGATGGATGAAGAAGGTTTCCAGGCAGTCTTCATCGGTTCTGGTGCCGGACTTCCGAAGTTCATGGGTATTCCGGGTGAAAATGCCAACGGCGTATTTTCTGCAAATGAGTACCTGACCAGAAATAACCTGATGAAGGCATTCCGCGATGATTATGACACACCGATTATGGAATCGAAGAAGGTAGTTGTAGTCGGCGGCGGAAACGTAGCGATGGATGCGGCAAGAACGGCTCTGCGTCTCGGTGCAGAAGTACATATTGTATATAGAAGAAGTGAGAAAGAGCTTCCGGCACGTGTGGAGGAAGTACATCACGCAAAAGAGGAGGGCATCTATTTTGACCTTCTGACCAACCCGGTTGAGATTCTCGAGGATGAGAACGGATGGGTCAAAGGCATCGTATGCCGCCGTATGGAGCTTGGCGAGCCGGATGAATCTGGAAGAAGACGTCCGGTTGAGGTGGTCGGTTCTGATTTCACGATCGATGCAGATACCGTTATCATGGCGCTGGGTACTTCCCCGAACCCGCTGATTTCCAATACGACCAAAGGTCTGGAGATCAACCGCTGGAGATGTATCGTGGCGGATGAGAGCAATGGAAAGACAACGAAAGAGGGCGTTTACGCCGGAGGCGACGCGGTGACTGGCGCGGCTACGGTTATTCTCGCGATGGAAGCCGGACGAGCAGGTGCAAGAGGCATCGACGAGTATCTTTCTGCAAAATAATGAAATCTCATCATGTAGATTTGCTGAATGAAGCAATCGCCCCGGCACTGACCCGGCTGGCGCTTCCGATCATGGCGACCTCTTTGGTTCAGATGCTTTACAATCTGACAGATATGGCGTGGATCGGACGCCTCGGGGCAGGCGCCGTCACGGCGGTGGGATCGGCAGGTATGTATACCTGGTTTTCACAGGGATTTGCGATTTTGGCGAGGACGGGCGGTCAGGTAAAGACCGCCCATTGTCTTGGTGCGGGAGAAAATGACAGTGCGGCGCAGTATGCGAGAGGTGCGCTGCAGTTGGGAATTTTGTTTGCCGTGCTGTATGGGCTGGTTTCGCTCTTTGGAGCCAGTCGGTTAATTGGATTTTTTAAATTAAACAGCCCGGAGGTGATTGCACAGGCAGAATGGTATGTGCGGATCGCCTGTGGGCTTGTGATCTTTTCTTATCTAAATGCGATCTTGACCGGACTTTTGACGGCGGCGGGAAACAGCCGGACACCGTTTATCGTCAACGTGGCGGGGCTTGTCTTCAATGTTGTGCTGGATCCGGTGCTGATCTTTGGAATCGGACCATTTCCGGAACTGGGAGTCAGCGGAGCAGCGGCTGCGACGGTCACGGCACAGGCGCTCGTAAGCCTCCTGTTTTTCAAGGCAGTCCTGCGGGAAAAGGTGCTGTTTCCGCATCTGCGTCTCTGGGTGCTGGTTCCGGTGAAGGTTTGGAGGGAGATCGTGCGGATCGGTGTGCCGTCGGCGGTGCAGAACCTGATTTACGCTGGAATTTCGATGATTCTGACCCGCCTTATCACCGGATGGGGTGATCTGGCAGTGGCGGCACAGCGTGTTGGCAGTCAGATTGAATCCGTTTCCTGGATGGTCGGAGATGGCTTTTCGGCGGCAGTCAATGCATTCCTCGGACAGAATTATGGGGCGAAGCGGTATGACCGTGTGCGCCGCGGCTATTTCTGTGCGATCGCGATGACGGCGGCGTGGGGACTCTGCACGACATTTTTGCTGATCGGAATGGCGCGTCCGCTGTTCTCGATCTTTTTGCAGGAAGAAGAGGTCATGGCGATCGGCGTCAATTACCTGCGGATTGTGGGACTGAGCCAGATGTTTATGATGGTGGAACAGACCTCGATCGGTGCGTTTTCCGGTCTGGGGCGAACGCTGTATCCGTCGATCATCAGCGTGACCTTTACCTCCGCGCGCATCCCAGTGGCGGTGTTGTTGTCCTCTGTGATGGGACTTAGCGGTATCTGGTGGGCGTTAAGTATTTCCAGCATGGTAAAGGGATGTATTCTGTTCGTTAGTTTTGTCGTGTTTTTGTATGTTTTTTTGGAGAGAAAGAAAGATGAGAAAACCGTCTGAAAAGTTACAAAAAACCTATGGACGAATTGAGAATTTCGTGAGATAATAGGGACAGGATTGATGTGATAAAATTAACAAAGTACAAAATCCAATCATTTCGAAAGGAGTCTTACAATGATTTATTCACAAGAAGTAGAAAATATGTGTCCAGTAGCCCAGGGCGTAAATCACGGCGCTGCTCCGATCCCGGAGGAGGCAAAGTGGGTTAAGTCCAAAGAAGTAAAGGATATTTCCGGTTTAACACACGGTGTTGGCTGGTGTGCGCCGCAGCAGGGTGCTTGTAAGCTGACCCTGAATGTTAAGGAAGGTATCATTCAGGAGGCTCTGGTAGAGACGATCGGATGTTCTGGTATGACCCATTCTGCAGCGATGGCAGCAGAGATTCTTCCGGGAAGAACCGTACTGGAAGCATTAAATACAGACCTTGTCTGTGATGCAATCAACACCGCCATGCGTGAGCTGTTCCTCCAGATCGCATATGGCAGAACGCAGAGTGCGTTTTCTGAAGAGGGGCTTCCGATTGGCGCCGGCCTTGAAGACCTTGGAAAAGGACTCCGCTCTCAGGTAGGTACGATGTACGGAACTCTGAAAAAAGGTCCGCGTTACCTTGAGATGGCAGAAGGCTATGTAACAGGAATTGCACTGGATGAAGAAGATCAGATCATTGGTTACCAGTTTGTAAACTTAGGTAAGATGACCGACTTCATCAAGAAGGGCGACGATCCGACCACTGCATATGAGAAGGCAAAAGGTCAGTACGGCCGTGTAGACGATGCAGTTAAGATTATCGATCCGAGACAGGAATAATCACAGGGTACATAGTTAAGGAGGAACATCACAATGGCATTATTTGAATCATACGAGAGACGAATTGACAAGATCAATTCCGTATTAAATAGCTATGGCATTGCTTCGATCGAAGAAGCTGAGAAGATCACGAGGGATGCCGGACTGGATGTATACGATCAGGTAAAGAAGATCCAGCCAATCTGTTTTGAAAATGCGTGCTGGGCTTACACGGTAGGCGCGGCAATCGCAATCAAGAAAGGCTGCCGCAGAGCTGCCGATGCGGCGGCAGCGATCGGCGAGGGACTGCAGGCATTCTGTATTCCGGGTTCCGTAGCAGATCAGCGTAAAGTAGGTCTGGGACATGGAAACTTAGGTAAGATGCTTCTGGAAGAAGAAACCGACTGCTTCTGCTTCCTGGCAGGTCATGAGTCCTTTGCAGCCGCAGAGGGTGCGATCGGTATCGCAGAGAAAGCAAACAAAGTTCGTAAAAAACCGCTTCGCGTTATCTTAAACGGTCTTGGCAAAGATGCGGCTCAGATCATTTCCCGTATCAACGGCTTTACATATGTAGAGACAGAGATGGATTATTACACAGGCGAAGTGAAAGAACTGTGGAGAAAATCTTACTCCAAGGGACTTCGTGCGAAAGTAAACTGTTATGGTGCAAATGACGTTACCGAGGGTGTAGCGATCATGTGGAAAGAGGGCGTAGACGTTTCCATCACCGGTAACTCCACCAACCCGACCCGTTTCCAGCATCCGGTAGCAGGTACATATAAGAAGGAATGCGTAGAGAAAGGCAAGAAATACTTTTCCGTAGCATCCGGCGGCGGTACAGGACGTACCCTTCACCCGGATAACATGGCAGCAGGTCCGGCTTCTTACGGTATGACTGATACCATGGGACGTATGCACTCCGATGCACAGTTCGCAGGTTCTTCCTCTGTACCGGCTCATGTAGAGATGATGGGTCTGATCGGTATGGGTAATAACCCGATGGTCGGCGCTACTGTGGCGGTTGCGGTAGGGATTGAGGAAGCTGCGAAGGCTGGGAAATTCTAAAAATTATTGATTTTTCAAGGGTTTTAAGGGTGGTTAGATGTGGTGAAAAGCAGTAAAAAGTACATCATTTGTTAATTACTTGTTAACTATTTGTTAACCATACTTGTTAACCTAAGAAGAGTGAGAAAAGGGATCGATTTCGATCCCTTTTCTCGTGAGAGCGTTTGGTTCCTTTTACGATGTATTGTAATCCTACATATTTTATATGGTTCCGAGGAAGCGTAGCTTGTACCTTTCCTAAGAACATGGTATCATAAAACCAGTATATGGATGAAACTGCTTTTATCAGGGCAGTTTCGAAGAAAAGGGGAAACGATATAATGTATAAGGATGATACGATTCTGGTTGTAGGTCAGGCGAAACCGAGCAAGGAGGACGCGATTTACAGCCTGCACGGCGAGTTTTATGTGAGTTTTGTAGTAGAACGGGCGACGGGAAAGATTCTTGATTTGGAGTGCAATACGATTTTGTCGGTGACGCGCAATTTTGTTGTGTCGATGCTGCTTGGAAAGAGTTTGAAAACGGATTTGGACGAGATGCAGCAGAGTATCCGGGAAAGGTATTTTGCATTGACTCAGAAGCCGCTCATTGCCTGTCTGAAGGACGCACATAACCGTTATATGATGGTGACAGGGCAGAAGTGATGTGGGTATTGGCGGTGTGCTTGTATATACCATAAAGGCACGGTGCTGATAAAACGATGTTACTGTACACGGGTAGGCACTTTTGGAACCGAAAGTGCCGTAAGAAAACGTGGTGGCAGCAGGAATTTGCCGTATTTAAATGCGAAGCCACGGCAAATTCCGTTACTGGGCACGTATGCGTGTACAGTAACAAAACGATTGGCAGAGAATTAACAGAATAAAGATGGCAGCTCATCAGCAGAAGTTGATGGGCTGCCATTTTGGTTATCATAGAAACGTATTCTACAACATTATTCTTTTCCGTTCCAGCAATATGTACACAGCTTGCACGGTTCCAGACCAATCGATTCGATTAAATCGTCGAGGCGGTGGAACTGCAGGGAGGTAAAGTTTAAGCGTTTACGGATTTCTTCGACCATTTCCTTATAATTCTGGCTGTCTGGGTTTGCATAATCATCCAGAAGCTCCGGGGAAACATTGTCGCCCTCACGGTCGCGGATGATGCGGCGTGTGATGAGGTCCAGCTCGGAATTGGAGCGGGAGAAGTTCAGATATTTACATCCAAACAGCAGCGGCGGACAAGCCGGACGGATATGTACTGCTTTGGCACCGCTCTGATACAGGAATTCGGTTGTTTCGCCGAGCTGGGTGCCGCGGACGATGGAATCGTCGATTAAGAGCAGGCTCTTATCGCGGATCAGGGCGTCTACCGGGATCAGCTTCATACGTGCGATCAGGTTTCTCTGGCTCTGGGTGGTCGGCATGAAGGAACGCGGCCAGGTTGGGGTATATTTAATGAATGGACGGGCAAATGGAATGCCGGATTCATTGGCGTAGCCGACTGCATGCGCGATACCGGAATCGGGGATTCCGGCTACCAGATCGGCGTCGGACTGATCGCGTTTGGCAAGCATACGACCGCAGTGGTACCGCATTTCCTCGACGTTGATTCCTTCGTAGCAGGAGGTCGGATAACCGTAGTAAACCCACAAGAAAGAACAGATTTTCATTTCCTTGCGAGCCGGGCTGAGTACCTCTACGCCGTCGGCGTTCATGCGGACGATCTCGCCCGGTCCCAGTTCTTTGTAGTCCGTGTATCCAAGGTTGATGTATGCAAAGCTTTCAAAGGAAACACAGAACGCACCATCTTTGTGTCCGATGATCGCCGGGGTACGTCCGAGGCGGTCACGGGAGATATAGATGCCCTCCGGGGTCAGCAGGAGAATGGTCATGGAACCCTTGATTTTTTCCTGTGCCAGTTTCAGACCTTCAACAAGGGAATCTGCCTGACTGATGATGGCGCCGACCAGCTCGGTTGCATTGATCTTGCCGCCGCTCATTTCCATGAAATGAATATGCCCGTTCTTAAATGCTTCCTGAATCAGCTCTTTTTCATTATTGATCTTGCCGACTGTGGTGATGGCATAGCTTCCTAAGTGCGACTGAATTAACAGAGGCTGCGGTTCCATATCTGAGATACAGCCGATGCCCATGTTACCCTGCATTTCATCGACATCGTGCTCAAATTTTGTACGGAACGGGGAATTCTCGATATTGTGGATAGAACGGCTGAAACCGTTTTCTCCATAAACCGCCATACCACCGCGTCGTGTTCCCAGATGGGAATGATAGTCCGTACCAAAAAAAAGATCCAGTGTACAGTTTGTTTTTGATGTGACACCAAAAAATCCGCCCATTTGTTACTTCCTTTCAACTCTTTTGTCAATAAACTCCATGTGTTACGTTGCACGCGTTGTGATGCGTAACGACATCATTTTTATCATAGCATATATTAGGTGTATTACACAATATGAAATATTTATTAAAAATACTTATGAATATTCTTTTGAACTGTTTACAGGCAGGCACATTTGGGAGCGAAAGTGCCGTAAGAAAACGTGGTGGCAGCAGGAATTTGCCGTATTTAAATGCGAAGCCACGGCAAATTCCGTTACTGGGCACGTATGCGTAAATACTAACCTTGTCAGAAAAATGTAAGAAGTAAAATGGGACGAAGTGTTCTTAATAAAGGAAGAGTGTGATATAATAAAACCATTGTACGTGAGTATGTCACATGGTCGGCTGTTCCGGATTGCATCGGAATGGCAGAAGAAAAAGAAAACAATTTGGAGGGTTTGGAGCGGTATGAGAAAAACATGGAAAATGAGAGTAGCAGCACTGTTACTTACGGCGGTCTGTACGGTAGGGGCGTCGTTTGCGGCGTATGCGGATGATGTGCCGTCCGGACCGGCATCGGATATGGAGCTGATTCAGAGGCGGGAGCAGGCGTCCGGTTCCCAGAATGAGGCGGGGGATGCACAGACGGCTGCTGGCAGCGAGAATCATGCTGGCGCAGCGGAAGGACAGCAGACAACAGAGAACCAGGAGACAGGAAATAACGGACAGACTGCTTCTGAGACACAGGGAACGGAGCAGGGGGACAGCCAGGTTCCGGATGGAATGGTGGCCAGCGGTGGTCGTTATATCGATCCGAATGCACCGATGGTGGCACTGACCTTTGATGATGGTCCGTATGCCCCGGTTGGAAACCGCATCATGGATTGCGCGGAACAGTACGGCGGTCGTGTGACCTTTTATGTGGTCGGAAACCGTGTGAATTCCTATAAGAGTGAGATTCAGCGGATGTATGCCAATGGGCATGAGATTGGAAATCACACGCAGGATCACAAGTATCTCCAGAAGTTAGGCGCACAGGAGATTCGTCAGCAGGTGGAGGCCTGCAATCAGGCGGTTGCCGCGATCACAGGCGAGGCACCGAAAACAGTCCGTCTTCCGGGCGGTGGAAAAAACAGCACTGTGCTTGCCAATATCAGCCAGCCGATCGTACTCTGGAATGTGGATACGCTGGACTGGAAGACGCGCAATGCGGCTTCATCGGTGCAGACCGTGTTAAACCAGGTAAAAGATGGCTCGGTGGTTCTGATGCATGAGCTTTACAATGCTTCCGGTGACGCGGCAGTCACGATCATTCCGGCGCTTGTGGAGCGTGGCTATCAGTTGGTGACGGTCAGTGAGCTGGCGCAGTTCCGCGGTGGACTGGCAGGCGGAACCGTCTATTACAGCTTCCACAAATAAGAGGCTGCATTCACATACGGCGAAAGCCCCCATATTCTAACAGTAAGGGAAGAATATGGGGGCTTTTTCCTGTGAACCGGGCGAGAGAATGGATTCATTGCAATGAGGCGTACAGACGAGGACTGACAGGAAAAGGCGTCGGGGTGGCGATCCTGGACACAGGGGTATTTCTGCATCCGGATTTGGAAAATTGCGTTTACGGATTTCGGGATTTCCTTAAGAAAAAACAGCAGCCGTATGATGACAATGGGCATGGAACGCATGTGGCAGGGATGATTGCCGGCAGCGGCACGGCGTCGGCGGGACGCTATCAGGGTGTGGCGCCGGGGGCGCAGCTGGTCTGCCTGAAAGTGCTGGATCAGAGGGGAAATGGGTATGTATCGGATGTGCTGGCAGGGCTTCGCTGGGTGCGCCAGAATGGCAGCCAGTACGGGATCCGGATTATCAATATATCGGTTGGCTCCTTTACACCGAAGGGAATGAGCGAAGATTCGGCGCTGGTGCGCGGTGTCGATGCGGCGTGGGATGCCGGGTATGTGGTCGTGGTGGCAGCGGGAAATAATGGTCCGGCCGCGCACACGATCACAACGCCGGGGATCAGCCGGAAGGTCATCACGGTGGGATGTGCGGATGATGACCGGGAGGTAGAGGTGGCAGGCAGCCGGATGGTGGACTATTCGGGGCGGGGTCCGACGGACGCCTGTATCTGCAAGCCGGACATTGTGGCGCCTGGATCACGGATTGTGAGCTGTAACCTGCGGCGGAACGGGTACCGTTTTAAAAGCGGGACGTCCATGTCTACGCCGCTTGTCGCGGGGGCGGCGGCGCTTCTGCTGGAGCAGAACCCGGACATGACGAACCGGGATGTGAAGCTTCGCTTTAAAGAGCGGGCAGTGGATCTGGGGCTGCCGCGCAACCAACAGGGCTGGGGGGCGCTGGATATCGGGCGGCTGTTAGAGTAGAAGCGGGGCGGTGCCAGATGACGTGTACAGGCAGGCATTTTTGCAACGGAAGGTTTTGTGTGAATAGTAATGGTGGCAGCGTAACTGTGTCGTACGGAATTTTCTGAACTGAAAATTCCGTACGACACAGTTCGGGTAGCAGCTTTTCTCGGCAAAATAATAGACAGAACCAGCCGGAAAATGATATAATTGTAGATACTTTGAATCGCAGAATCAGGTTATAGATCCGGCAGCATCCTGCAGTGCGTCCGGGGGAAAACCAAAAGAAAACAGTTGACATTTACAGCCGGATCCGCTATGATAGAACTAAGTTTAGAACATTTGTTCGTGATTGGCCGCGGAGCGGCGTTTTGGAGGGAAAGATGAATAAAGAAGACAAGCTGAAAGCATTGGATGCTGCGTTGACACAGATTGAGAAAGCATACGGAAAAGGCTCAGTGATGAAGCTGGGTGATTCTGGTGCGAATATGAATATAGAGACGATTCCGACCGGCTCCCTGAGCCTGGATATTGCACTGGGACTGGGCGGTGTTCCGAAGGGACGAATCATCGAGGTATACGGACCTGAGTCCAGTGGTAAGACGACGGTTGCCCTGCATATGGTGGCAGAAGTACAGAAGAGAGGCGGTATCGCTGGATTTATCGATGCAGAGCACGCACTCGATCCGGCATATGCGAAGAAGATCGGTGTTGATATCGATAATCTGTATATCTCCCAGCCGGACAACGGCGAGCAGGCGCTTGAGATTACCGAGACGATGGTGCGCTCCGGTGCGATCGATATCGTGATTGTGGACTCGGTTGCCGCACTGGTTCCGAAGGCAGAGATTGACGGCGAGATGGGTGATTCCCACGTAGGTCTGCAGGCACGTCTGATGTCGCAGGCACTCAGAAAGCTGACCGCAGCAATCAGCCGTTCAAATTGTATCGTTATTTTTATCAACCAGCTGCGTGAGAAGGTTGGTATCATGTTCGGAAACCCGGAGGTTACGACCGGTGGACGGGCACTCAAGTTCTATTCTTCTGTCCGCATGGATGTCCGCCGGATTGAGTCTCTGAAGCAGGGCGGCGAAGTGATTGGAAACCGTGTCCGCATCAAGGTTGTGAAGAACAAGATTGCTCCGCCATTCCGTGAGGCAGAGTTTGATATCATGTTCGGAAAAGGTATTTCCCGTGAGGGCGATATCCTGGATCTGGCGGCGAAGGAGAACATCGTGGAGAAGAGCGGCGCCTGGTATGCTTATGAGGGCAGCAAGATCGGTCAGGGACGCGAGAACGCGAAGAATTTCCTGGCAGCAAATCCGGAAATCTGCCTTGAAATTGAGAACAAGGTACGTGTCAAATACGGACTTTCCGAAGACACGATGATGCCGGAGGCGTCCAAGGAAGCACCGACGGAGCTTCCGCCGGTAGGAGTGGACGCAGAGGACGAAAAATAGAGTAAAATCCTGTTACAGGGCACATATGTGTGAACAGTAACAGGAAAAGTTACAGCTGGCAGCGTGTGAACTGTAGCTATGAAAAGGGGCTGTATATGCGGATTGAACGCGTAGAATCCCTGGATAAGAGAAAGTGCAAAGTTTTCACGGATGAGGACTTTGCCTTTCTTTTATATAATGGGGAATTAGAAAAATACGGTGTCTGTGAGGGCGCGGTTTTGGAAGAAAGAACGGAGAGGGAGCTTTTGGCTCTTTTAAGCCGCCGGGCACATGAGCGGGCGCTGAATCTTTTGAAGGTGCAGGACCGGACGGAAGGAGAAATGTGCCGCCGCCTTTTCCAGGACGGGTATCCGGATTCGATCGTGCAGGAGACGATTGGATTTTTGCAGGAATATCATTTTGTGGACGATGCCAGATATGCGGCGAATTACCTGCAGGTTCATGGAAAGCGGAAAAGCCAGGCGGAATTGAAGCTTTACCTGCAGCGAAAAGGCATATCGCGCGAGATCATCCGGGAGCAGCTGGAAGAGACAGAACATGATTCGGGCGAGGCAATCCGCGTCTTGCTTGAGAAGAAGCATTACAGGGCGGGAGAGACAGCGCCGGAGGAGGAAAAAAAGATCATTGCCTATCTGATGAGGCGGGGATTTTCATGGGAAGATATCCGGAGAGAGATGAAGGAGCAGGAGGATGCGCTTAGTTGACTTTCAGGCGCAGAGTCATTTACCAAAGATGATTTTGAATGGATTCTGTTTCATGACTGTGAACGTGCAAATGTATTATGAAACAGAACAGAACGCTGTCTGAAGGTGTCTCAGGAAGCTGGTAGGAAGCGCTTATTCTGCTTGACATACTGTATAAAACCGTTTAAAATTATAGTATTGTATTTTCGTACAATGAAAACTAAATAAGGAGGTGCTCCTGTGTCACAAGTAATAATTGCGGTTATCGTTACAGGTGTTATTGTAGCAGCTATTACTTGGGTCGTTGCGAACCAGCATCGCCAGAAGACATATGAGGCGAAGATTGGAAGCGCAGAAGAACGATCCAGGGAAATAATAGATGAAGCATTGAAAATTGCTGAGACAAAGAAGCGAGAAGCTCTCCTTGAAGCGAAGGAAGAGTCGTTAAAGACAAAGAATGAGCTTGAGAAAGAAACAAAGGAAAGAAGAGCTGAGCTTCAGCGCTATGAAAGACGTGTACTGAGCAAAGAAGAAAACCTGGACAAAAAAGCAGAAGCGATGGAAAAGCGTGAAGCGGGTATGAATGTCAAGGAGGAGGCACTCAAGAGAAAGACTGCGGAGGCAGAGGCTCTCTATGAGAAAGGTATGCTGGAACTGGAGAAGATCTCCGGTTTAACCTCTGAACAGGCAAAGGAATATCTGCTGCGTTCCGTGGAAGAAGATGTAAAGCATGATACGGCGAAGCTGATCAAAGATCTCGAGGCGAAAGCGAAAGAGGAAGCAGAGAAGAAAGCCAAGGATTATGTGGTGACAGCGATTCAGCGCTGTGCTGCGGATCATGTGGCTGAGACAACCGTATCAGTCGTACAGCTTCCGAATGATGAGATGAAGGGACGAATTATCGGACGTGAGGGAAGAAATATTCGTACACTGGAGACTCTGACGGGCGTGGAACTGATCATCGACGATACGCCGGAGGCAGTTGTCCTGTCTGGCTTCGATCCAATCCGGAGAGAGGTAGCGCGTATTGCACTGGAACGTCTGATTGTGGATGGACGGATTCATCCAGCCAGAATCGAAGAGATGGTAGAGAAGGCACAGAAAGAAGTGGAAAACATGATGCGCGAGGAGGGCGAAGCGGCTCTTCTGGAAGTTGGCATTCATGGTATCCATCCGGAACTTGTCAAGCTGCTTGGTAAGATGAAATTCCGAACAAGCTACGGTCAGAATGCATTGAAGCATTCGATTGAGGTTGCACAGTTAGCCGGACTTCTGGCGGCTGAGGTGGGCGTCGATGTACGGACCGCCAAACGTGCAGGTTTATTACATGATATTGGAAAGGCAGTCGATCACGAGCAGGAGGGAACCCACGTAGAACTGGGTGTGGCGCTCTGTAAGAAGTACAAAGAGTCCGCAACCGTTATCAATGCAGTGGAAGCCCATCACGGCGATGTAGAGCCACAGAGCTTGATTGCATGTCTGGTACAGGCAGCTGATACGATTTCAGCGGCACGTCCAGGTGCGAGACGAGAGACTCTGGAAACATATACCAACCGTCTGAAACAGCTGGAGGATATCACGAACTCCTATAAGGGTGTTGATAAATCCTACGCAATTCAGGCAGGTCGCGAAGTGCGTATCATGGTTGTACCGGAACAGGTCAGCGACGATGATATGGTTCTGATGGCGAGAGAGATTTCAAAGCGGATTCAGGAAGAGTTACAGTATCCGGGACAGATCAAGGTCAATGTAATCCGTGAATCGAGAGTTACCGAGTACGCCAAATAAAACCCGGCAGCAGGGCTGCATGGAGTAAACTTGAGCATGAAAATAAAAGTCTTATGGATGAAGATACATTACATTCATAAGACTTTTTTGTTTCATGGGAAATTGCGTCCTATGAAACAAAAAAACGCTCCGCGAGGATGCGCGCTCGCGCAAAGCAGAAACATGTCGCAAGCGACCGCGCGAGATGCCCGAATGTGCCAAGGCACATTCTTTACATCTTTTTTGAGAGAGAAAGAAATACAGAAAAATACAAGTTTTTTTCATGAAGCGGAAAACGGAAACTCTGTTTTTCGGACAGGCTGAAAATTTGCATGAGCAGGGTAAAATAAAGGGTCGTGAGCGTGAAGGCAGGCGGAGAAATTTTGCTTGCAAACTGTCTAAAAGACGAGTATTATAGCATGATAGAGTTGAAAAATAGTGATTATTTAGCAGCTTCATGCATTTATTGTGGCGTAATGGTAAGAAGATTGAACCGTTATCAAGATGCTGAATAAAAAGCCAGATGTGGCTGTTGGAAAGAGTAGCTGCAGTCAGACAACAAATGGAGGATCATCCGGCAGGGAAGTGCCGGATGGCAGATGGAGGGAGACAAAGATTATGGCGAAAATTGGTTTTATCGGAATGGGAAATATCGGCTATGCGATCATGCGAAGCCTGCTGAACAAATATAAAACGGAAGACATCACTTTTACGGATTTGAACCGCCGGAGAGTGGCACAGATAGAGAAAGAGACAGGTGTCAAGGCGGTTGACACAAACCAGGATTGTGCGGAAAATGCAAAATATATCGTATTAGCTATAAAACCGCAGTTTTATGACAATGTACTGGCAGATATCAAGGATCATGTAACGAAAGAAAATATTATTATTTCGATTGCACCGGGTATCACGATTGACAGTGTCAACGAGAAGCTGGGCGGTGACCGCCGTATCGTGCGTGCGATGCCGAACACGCCGGCGCTGATCGGCGAGGGTATGACAGGTGTCTGCTACGACAAGAAGCTGTTTGAAGAGACAGAAAAGCAGATGATCAGCAATTTCTTTGAATCTTTTGGTATGATGGAGATCGTTCCGGAATATATGATGAATGCGGTTGTATGTATCAGTTCCAGTGCACCGGCATACATCTATATGTTCATCGAGGCGCTGGCAGATGCGGGCGTTAAGTACGGCATGCCGCGAGATGTGGCTTACCGGATGGCGGCGCAGGGCGTTGTCGGCAGTGCGAAGATGGTACTCGAGACCGGCAAGCATCCGGGCGCACTCAAAGATGATGTCTGCTCGCCGGGCGGCACGACGATCTACGCGGTCAGCGTCCTGGAGGAGTATGGTTTGCGGAATGCGGTTATCAAGGCATGTGACGCATGCTATGAGAAGTGCATCGACCTGAAATAGTGAAAAAATGTTGAAAAAGAACCCAGAAGGAACCTGGACATAAGGGTGAGGGAATATGGAACAGAAAGTAGAAAAGCAGGCATCGCTGGAGTCCGTGCCGGTCAAACGTCTGAAACGAGAGTTAAAATATCAGGGAACCATCTTGAAAATGTACGAAGATACCGTCGAGGTAAACGGACATCAGGCAAAATGGGATTTTATCCATCATGACGGCGCGGCAGCGGTGCTTCCGGTTACGGAGGATGGAAAGATTCTCATGGTGCGTCAGTACCGCAATGCGCTGGACCGCTATACACTGGAGATTCCGGCTGGTAAGCTGGATTCGCCGGATGAGGCGAAGATTGACTGCGCGTACCGCGAGCTGGAGGAGGAGACGGGCTACCGTTGTGACCATCTGGAATATCTGATGAGCGTCAACACAACGATCGCGTTCTGTGATGAGGCGCTGGATATTTTTCTGGCACGCGATCTCAAGAAAACCCATCAGCATCTTGACCCGGACGAGGAGATTGAGGTAGAGGCGTGGGAACTTTCCGACCTTTTGAAACGGATCTACGCAGGAGAACTGACGGATGGAAAGACTGTGTCCGCGATTCTGGCGTATGCCTGCAAAGCAGGACAGAAGTAAAAATAAGGATCAGCGAAGCACTGTGAGCATCTGTGATGAAATAAATATATGGATTAGACGCTGAAAGACGCATGAAGCTAACAGCATATAGAGGCAGATATAAAGGCATATTATAAAAAACACTGAATACAGATAAGGTAACAAAGGAATAGGCAGGGATTGCATGTGAAAAGGAGATTCCGGCTTCCGGCTTTAAGTACCTGGGATGTATCAGTGTTTTTTTGGATCCTTGGGATTGTATTGGGGACGATAGCAGCCGTTTGTTTTCAAATTTCGTCCGGGAGCGGACATGCCGGGCTGGAAAGTGTGCTGGCAGCGAGGCTTGGACAAGAAATTGGAGATCCATCGGGTGCCGGGTGGCATCTAAACGCCGGAATGAAGGCAGCCAGCCGGGGAACTTTGTTTTTTCAGGTCTGGCTGCAGCGGTCAGGGATGGCGCTGATGCTGTGGCTGGCAGGTATGACGCCGGTCGCATGCCTGGCTGCGTGGGGTGCTTGTCTCGTCTTAGGTCTGGAGCAGGCATGGCTGCTGGCAGGATTTACTGGCTGGGGCGGTTTTTGGGGACTGCCTGTATTTGTGGCGACGTTATTTCCACAGGCGGTGTTTTATATTCCTGTGTTCTGGCTGCTTCTTTCCTGGGCGCTTGCAAAGGAGAGGCGGATACGGACGGCTGGATTTTTAATCCTTTTATTGGTGCTGGGGATGGGAACTGCGCTGGAAGTGTGGCTGAATCCTGGTTTTGTATCATTACTGGTCTCACACTGCCCATTTTAATGGGGCTGTCCGAATAAAAATATAATTCAAAATTTACAACATATGGGGGTGAAAAAAGTGGACGCACCATATGTTGTATTTTTATGTAAATCAGTCGAAAAATGTAGGAAAAGTGGGGAAAATTATGTTTGATTTTATAGGAAAATGTAGATATAATGATACCTGCGGACGATAAAAGCCCTGTTTGTGGAGAAGAAGGTAAGTTGCAGATAGGGTGAGAAAACCTCAGGAGAATGGATGGTTCAGATGGAGGAATCGATAGGATTGCCGCGAAACGATATCTGCCCCGCAGGCTGGGGCTTTGGCAGAAAATGCCGTGAATAAAAGAATGGCGGAAATGGTTACGAGAACAGATTGGGGAAGTATGAGAGGGGAAGTAGACAGATTTGAACAGTACCTGCGGGAGGTAAAACAGGCATCGGAAAATACCGTACAGTCATATCGGAGAGATCTGATGCAGATGATTACTTATCTGGAGGAGAAAGAGATCCGGGAGGCGGCGAAGGTGACAAAGACCAGCCTGCATGGATATATTCTTCATATGGAAGAGCAGGGAAAGGCGGCTACCACCATTTCGCGGATGATGGCGGCGATAAAAGCTTTTTTTAATTATGAATGTATGCAGGCGCGCATCCGGCGGAACCCGGCGGAGAGTCTGCATGCGCCGAAAGTAGAGAAAAAGGCGCCGGTGATTCTGAGTGTCGATCAGGTATCGGCGCTTCTGGCACAGCCATCCGGGCAGACGCCGAAGGAGATCCGGGACAAGGCGATGCTGGCTCTTTTATATGCGACCGGAATCCGGGTGTCAGAGCTTATAGGGATCCAGATGGAAGATATCAATATGAACATTGGATTTCTGGTCTGTCGCGACGGGGAGAGGGAGCGGACGATCCCATTTGGACGTTCGGCGAAAGCAGCGCTGGAGGAGTATTTGGAACATGCGAGAAACGAGCTGCTGCGTGGAAAGGGATCGGACTATTTCTTTGTCAACTGTACGGGTGGCGCGATGAGCCGGCAGGGATTCTGGAAGATTATCAAATATTACGGCGAGAAAGCCGGGATTGAGGAAGATATCACGCCGCATACGCTGCGCCATTCCTTTGCGGCGCACCTGATTGCGAGAGGTGCAGACATGCGGGCGGTTCAGACGATTCTCGGACATTCGGATATGGCAACGACGCAGATGTATGCGGCGTACCGGGGAGATTGAAAAATATCATATAAATTATAAAAGTAAAGCACCTGTTTTGTGAAAGACTTGACAAAACAGGTGCTTTACTATATATTTTAGTGGTTTAAAGCGCAACTGTTTAACGCGGATGAGGAAATGTGAAGGAGAAAGACAATGGAGCAAGTACATTTAAAGTACGGAACGTCGGCGGTCGATTTTGAGATTGACGGTGCGAAGAGTGTAAAATACCTGTATGAAAATAAGATGCGGGTCATTGAAGATATAAAAGCAGAATTTCTGCATTGTGTGACGGATGGTGTGATTGGCACGAAGCCGTTAAAGGAATTGATTGCACCGACCGATCCGGTTACGATCGTAATCAGTGATATGACGCGTTTCTGGATGCGTCAGGACGTGATCTGCGAGCTTGTGGTAAAATATCTGCACGATGAGATGGGCGTGGGATATAACCAGATTGCGGTTGTGGTTGCACTGGGAACACACCGCAAGAATACGGCGGAGGACCGCAGAAAACTTGCAAGCGAGTTTGTCTACGACCATGTAGCGAGCGTGACTGACCATGACTGCGATGCGCCGGATCTGGTATACATCGGTACGACGTCCTTCGGAACGCGTGTATCGGTCAATCCGCTGGCAGTCGGCAGAAAGGTCATCTGCATCGGCGGTACGGTGCACCATCTGATGGCAGGCTACGGCGGCGGAAGAAAGAGCATCGTTCCAGGTATTGCTTCCCGTGAGACGATCCGCATGAACCATGAGCGTGCGCTGGATCCGGAGAAACCGATGACGGATATGCGTGTCGGCAGCGGTCTGGTGGAGAACAACCCGATCAACCTGGATATGCGCGAGGCAGGTGCCATGGTACATGTTACATTCGGTATCAATATCGTGGTAGATACGTCTTCCCGCCACAGCGGTTTATTCTGTGGTGAGTTTGACAAGGCATGGCAGGCAAGCTGCAGTTATGTACAGAAGGGATACGGACTGCCGATCGACTATCAGGCAGATGTCGTAATTGCAAGCTGCGGCGGTTTCCCGAAGGATCTGAATTTTTATCAGTCCACCAAGACGCTGTTTAACGCATCGAGAGCGGTTAAAGAGGGCGGTACACTCATTATGCTGGCGGAATGCCCGGAGGGAAGCGGTTCCAAGGATTTCTTCGACTGGATTAAGCCTCTTTCTAAGGGATGCCTGGATGAGGCACTGCGTGCGTCTTTCACCATCGGCGGCTATATTTTCTACGCAGCCTGCGAGTCCATCCGTCGTTCGAAGACGCTGCTTCTGTCTTCCATGGAGCCGGAGCTGGTTCGGGATATGGGCGTAAGATCGTTTAAAGATATGAAGGATCTGCTGGCAGAGGTAGACTTTAACGGAAAAGATGTATATGTAATTCCGTACGGCGGAAGCGTGCTCCCGCAGACAAAGGAAGCCTACGAGCGTATTTGCCGCGAGGCAGAGGAAAATGGAGACGCGAAGTAATGAATATTCCGCTGCTAATAGTTATTTTATATGTGCTTCTGCTGTTTTGCATCAGTATCTATGTGTCTTACAGCCAGAAAAAGGATTCAGAGAACTTCCTTTTATATAAAGGAAAAAATAATGCGTTTGTCGTGGCAGCTAGTATCGCGGGTCTGGCGATCGGCGGTGCTTCGACGATCGGTATCGCGGAGAACGCCTTTACCGTGGGGCTGTCGGCAGGCTGGTATGATACAGCATGGGCGATCGGCGCGGTTGTTTCTTCTATGCTGGCAGTCCGTTACCTGCGTAGAAGCCAGTACACGACCATCAGCGGTCTTGTAAGGGACCTCTACGGCACAAAGACGAGCTTTATCATGGTCATTGCCATGTGTATCATCCAGTCAGGCATCATCGCCCTGCAGTACAAGGCGGGCGGCTCGATTCTGGCATCGCTTCTGCCGGATATTTTCACGGTTCAGAGCGGTACGTTCTTCTCTTTCCTGATCTTCATGCTGGTAGCAGTGATCGGTGGTATGGGAAGTGTTTCTTTGACAAATGTACTGAATCTGGTACTGATCTATGTCGGCGTTATCCTGGCGGCGGCGCTGGTTCTCTGGAACCACGGCGGCTGGGAGGCGATTGACGTACTGACGAAAGCTGACCCGGACACACCGTACCTGAGCCTGACAGCTGGTATGGGCTGGATGGGGATTTTGAGCTGGATCGTCGTTATGCTGGGTAATACAAACTCCGTTCAGGGCGTTGTCCAGATCGGTCTGACCGGCAAGAGCGACCGTTCGGCAACAGTTGGATTCATCGTTGGCGCGATCCTGATGGTTCCGGTTGGATTTATCTGTGCGCTGCTCGGGGTAGCGAGCCGTGCGCTTCTGCCGGATGCAGAGGCATCGGTGGCACTGCCAATGATCCTGATGAGCATTCCTCCGGTACTTGGCGGCATCACGCTGTCCGGTCTGTGGGCGGCTGATATGGGAACCGGCTGCTCCATGATTATCGGCCTGGCGACGACCGTCAGCACGGATATTATCGGAAAGATTCCGGGTGTTTCGCTGAATGACCGTCAGAAACATATTTTAAATAAGGTAATCGTTGTACTCAGCAGTTTGGTTACCTACCTGATTGCAACTCAGATGGGTGCGATTTTAAGCGCGATGCAGAAAGCGCTTTCTCTGGCGATCGGTACTTCGTTTATCGTCATCGGCGGTCTGCTGTGCCCGAAATTCTCCAGCCGCAAGGCAGGTTTCTGGACCATCATGGCTTCGATTGTGTCGATCGTGGCATGGAATATGGTTCCGGCGCTTGTTCCGGTATTTAAGAATGTTGGATTCTTTATGCTGGCAGTCTGCGGGGCTGTGTTTATTCTGATTAGTCTGGTGGATCCGGAGAAGGTTAAACAGTAAGAGGCGTTTGATTTAAATAGAAGAGTTTAAAGTAAAAAAGAACGTCAAATCCAAGCGAAAAACTTAGAATTTGGCGTTCTTTTTGCATATTTATATTCGATTCGATGCTACTCAACCGTCCCGGCGTCTTTGATATAGGAAATGAAACTCTTCTTGAGCGAGGTCACGATTTCTTTGCATTGTGTATATTCTTCGCTGTCGCTGGCATACTGCTCGTCGTAGTGCGGATCCAGAATGAAGATCTTGTTGCCGCAGAAGCCTAAGATGGTGCAGCCGTTTAAATCGCGGTAATGCGTGTCCTCAAATGCGAGAATGCGGAAGAGAAGTCCGCCTCCGTTGGCTTCATAGGCTGTTTTTTCATATACCTCGTAGGAATCCCCGTTCGGAACCATGATGAGTCTCGAAAATGACTGGGATGGAAGTTTGAATGAAAAATCGTCGGTAATTACTTTGGAGCCGGTCAGCTCAATGGAGAGGTTGTCCGGGTCCTCCTGAGAAAAACTCACAACCTGTGCGGAATAATCAGCTGCATAAGACGGCGTCACGTAGAGAGCCGCAGCCAGAGCCGCGCAGAGGAATAATTTTGATTTCATCCTGAGATCTCCTTTTAGTCTGTCTTTTTGTTCCCCTATATAGAAGATAGGCTATGGAATCCACAGCCTATCTTAAACTCCATATAAATTTATTATAGCACAGACGTCTTTAAAAGTCAGCTGGAAATTTTATCCAAAATCAATCCAAAATCATCCAATTCTTGACTCCTTTTTCCTTTCTGGCAGGTTCTTCTGTGCGGTGGAAAGCATCAGTTTGATACGGTTCAGCTGATTGACTTCGCTGGCCCCCGGATCGTAGTCTACGGCGATGATATTCGCCTCCGGATGGCTGGCGCGCAGTCCTTTGATGACGCCTTTTCCGACGATGTGGTTCGGCAGGCAGCCGAACGGCTGGGTGCAGATGATGTTCGTCGTGCCGCTGTGAATCAATTCCAGCATCTCACCAGTCAGGAACCATCCCTCGCCGGTCTGATTGCCGAGGGAAACGTAATGCTTCGCCATCGACGCCAGATCCTGAATCCGTGCAGGCGGAAGGAAATGTGTGCTGCGTTCCAGTTCGCGGCGGCAGGTGCGGCGGAAATACTCCAGCAGGGAGATTCCCATGTTGCACAGGTGTGCGGTGGAACGTTTGCCGCCCAGATTGTCGGCTTTGAAGTTGCTGTTGTAGAAGCAGTAAAGCAGGAAATCAAGCAGATCCGGCATTACAGCCTCGGCACCCTCGGCTTCCAGAAGCTCTACCACGTGGTTGTTTGCTAACGGGGAGAATTTTACCAGAATCTCGCCGACAATGCCAACCCTCGGTTTCTGGACATCGCGTCTCGGAAGTTCGTCGAAGTCATGGATAATACCGCGGATGTTGCGGTTAAACTCTGCCATGGATAAAGAGTGTTTCTGCAGCGATTTGATGCAGATTGCTTTCCATTTCTCATGCAGGGCATTGGCGGAACCGGCTTTTGCCTCGTATGGGCGGGTCGCATAGAGAACCCGCATGAAGAGGTCACCGTAGACAACCGCCTGCATTGCCTTGGTGAGAAGCGGCAGGGTAATCTTGAAGCCCGGATTCGTCTCCATGCCGTTGGCATTTAACGAGATAACCGGAATCTGCGGCATACCGGCGCGCTCTAAGGCACGGCGGATAAAGCCAATGTAGTTGGAGGCACGGCAGCCGCCGCCGGTCTGGCTCATAATAACGGCTGTATGCTCTAAGTCGTATTTGCCGGAGAGCAGCGCATCCATGATCTGACCAACTACGATCAGGGACGGGTAACAGGCGTCGTTGTTGACGTACTTAAGTCCTGTGTCGATAGCAGTACGGTCGGAGTTCTGCAGCACCTCCAGGTTGTAACCACAGCTTCGGACCGCCGGTTCGATGAGGTCGAAATGGATCGGCGACATCTGCGGGCAGAGGATCGTGTAGTTTTTCTTCATTTCCTTCGTGAAATAAACACGGCTGTATGCGCTGGAAACGATCGGTTTATGGTAGTGGCGCATCTCGCGCACGCGGATCGCGGCGATTAAGGAGCGCACACGGATACGTGCGGCGCCGAGGTTGTTGACCTCGTCGATCTTGAGCAGCGTATAAATTTTGCCAGAGCGGGTCAGAATATCATTGACCTGATCAGTAGTAACTGCATCCAGACCGCATCCGAAGGAGTTGAGCTGGATCAGATCCAGGTTTGGCTGTGTCTTCACATAGGAAGCTGCCTCGTAGAGGCGGGAGTGGTACATCCACTGGTCGGTGACGATCAGCGGACGGTCAACGCGTCCTAAATGGGAGACGGAGTCCTCGGTCAGCACGGCAAAACCGTAGGAAGTGATGAGTTCCGGAATGCCATGGTTGATCTCCGGATCTACATGGTACGGTCTGCCTGCCAGCACGATGCCGTGGTGTCCGGTTTCTTTTAACCAGGCGATGACTTCCTCGCCCTTCTTTTCCATATCCTGACGGGAGGCGATGAGTTCCTGCCATGCCTTGTGAGCGGCGGCGCGGATCTCCTTCTCCGGGATTGCCTGATCCTTGGTAAATTCTTCGACCAGACGTTTTGTCAGGATTTCCTCATTTGTAAATGCCATAAACGGATTCCGGAAATGTACCTTGTGATCCGTCAGGGATTCTACGTTGTTTTTGATGTTTTCCGCGTAGGATGTGACCATCGGGCAGTTGTAGTGATTTCCTGCTTCCGGGGTTTCGTTGCGCTCGTAAGGAACGCACGGATAGAAAATGTAGGTCAGTCCCTGGCGGATCAGCCATTCGATATGACCGTGCGCGAGTTTTGCCGGGTAGCATTCGGATTCGCTCGGGATCGATTCAATACCAAGTTCGTAGATCTGTCTCGTCGATTTTGGGGACAGAACGGTGCGGTAACCTAGTTCCTTGAAAAAGACCGCCCAGAACGGGTAGTTTTCATACATATTCAGGACACGCGGGATGCCGACGGTACCGCGCGGCGCCAGATCGGCGGTCAGCGGTTCATAATCGAACATGCGGTGGTATTTATAGTCAAATAAGTTCGGAATGTCTTTTTTCTGTTTGTTGCCGCCCAGACCGCGCTCACAGCGGTTGCCGGTAACGAACTGACGTCCGCCGTCGAAACGGTTGATCGTCAGGACACAGTGGTTTGTACAACCCTGGCAGCGCGCCATCGTCGTCTTGTAGGTCAGGCTTAAGATCTTGTCGATCGGCAGCATCGTGGTTGTCTTGGAAGCATCGTAGCGCTCACGGGCAATCAGAGCTGCACCGTAGGCACCCATGATACCGGCGATGTCCGGGCGGACTGCCTCACAGCCGGAGATCTTCTCAAAACTGCGGAGAACCGCATCGTTGTAGAAGGTACCGCCCTGCACGACCACGTGTTTTCCGAGGTCGGAGGCATTGGTAATCTTGATAACCTTAAACAGGGCATTTTTGATGACGGAGTAAGCCAGTCCGGCAGAAATATCTGCGACGGAAGCTCCCTCTTTCTGCGCCTGTTTGACGTTAGAGTTCATGAAAACAGTACAGCGGGTACCGAGGTCGGTCGGATTTTTGGCAAAGAGCGCCTCCCTGGCAAAATCCTGTACGCTGTAATTTAATGATTTAGCAAATGTCTCGATAAAGGAGCCGCAGCCGGACGAACAAGCTTCGTTGAGCTGTACGCTGTCTACGGTGCCGTCCTTGATCTTGATGCATTTCATATCCTGGCCGCCGATATCGAGGATGCAGTCTACATCCGGCTCAAATGCCGCCGCTGCGTAGTAGTGGGAGATCGTCTCGACCTCGCCCTCATCCAGCATCAGGGCAGACTTTAAGAGCGCCTCGCCGTAACCGGTGGAGCAGGAATAAGCGATCTGTGCTTTCTCCGGAAGCTGGTCATGGATCTCCTGCATTGCACGGATCGCCGTCGCCAGCGGGCTGCCGTTGTTGTTGCTGTAGAAGCGGTATAGAAGAGAGCCATCCTCGCCGACGAGCGCCACCTTGGTTGTGGTGGAACCGGCGTCGATGCCGAGGTAGCAGTTGCCTTCGTAGGTCGCTAAATCACCTTTTTTGACATCATGGCTTGCATGGCGTGTCTTAAAATCTTCATAGTCGGCTTCATCCGTAAAGAGGGGTTCCATCCGCTTTACCTCGAAATCCATCTTGATGCCATGGGATAGTCGTTCGATCAGATCGTGCAGGCTGGCAGTCGTCTTCGGATCAGAGTTCATCGCCGCGCCGATCGCCGCAAACAGATGCGAGTGATCCGGGGCAATGACCTGGTCCGGTCCCAGATTCAGGGTGCGGATAAATGCCGCGCGCAGCTCCGGGAGAAAATGAAGCGGACCGCCGAGGAATGCAACATTGCCGCGGATCGGCTTGCCGCATGCCAGACCGCTGATGGTCTGGTTGACAACCGCCTGGAAAATGGAGGCGGACAAATCCTCTTTGGTTGCGCCTTCGTTGATGAGAGGCTGGATATCCGTCTTGGCGAAAACGCCGCAGCGCGCCGCGATCGGATAGATTGCCTTGTAATTTTTCGCGTACTCATTAAGACCGGATGCGTCCGTCTGAAGCAGCGAAGCCATCTGATCAATAAAAGAGCCGGTGCCTCCGGCGCAGATTCCGTTCATACGCTGGTCGATGCCGCCGGTAAAATAAATAATTTTCGCATCCTCGCCGCCAAGCTCGATGGCAACGTCGGTCTGCGGGGCATAATCCTTCAGGGATGTGGCAACCGCTACAACCTCCTGGACAAATGGAATGCCCAGATGTTTAGAAAGTGTTAAACCGCCGGAACCAGTGATGACCGGCTCGACGGTCAGTGCGCCAAGTTTCTCTTCACCCTCACGGAGCAGGTCCGCGAGCGTCTCCTGTATGTTTGCAAAATGACGTTTATAATCGGCGAAAAGAAGCTTACCGCCATCTTCAATAATAGATACTTTAACCGTTGTGGAACCGATGTCGATTCCTAATTTTTTACAGGAATTCATGTACAATCGGGGCAGTGCCCCTTCCCTCCTTTGTACTACACATGTATTCGGCTATACTTTAACATAGAATAAGGAAGAAAACAATTAGTAGGGTGCGTTAAAAAGATGCTAAAAATGACTAAAATTTGTTAATATTGCGCATAATGGGAGAATGTGCTCTGTACAAGGAAAGGCATTTTCTGAGTGGAAAATACCGCTTTTTCTGAGTTGGAATGCAGCCGTTACAGATCGCAGGCAGGCACTTTTGAAACCGAATGTGCCGTAAGATAACGTGGTGGAAGCGAGAATATAATTTGACAAAGAATCCGCCGCTCTCTATAATGAAAGGAAAACGGCAAAGGATGTGAATTATGAATTTTTTTAGAAAATTAGAGCGCAAATTCGGTCGGTTTGCGATCCCGAATCTGATGTACTATATCATCATGATGTATGCGGCTGGATTTGTGATGAGCCTGTTTAATCCGTATTTTTACGTGCAGTATCTGGCGCTTGATGCAGCGGCGATCCTGCGGGGACAGGTATGGAGAATCGTGACCTTTCTCGTATGCCCGCCTCAGTCGGGCGTCCTCTTTGCGCTGCTCGCGATGTATCTCTATTATTCGATTGGATCGACGCTGGAGCGCGTGTGGGGAACCTTCCGATTTAATATGTTTTTCTTTATGGGCGTGCTGGGACACATCATCGCGGCATTCCTGGTGTACGGTGTGACCGGCTTTTCGGTGCCGATGTCCCCGTATTACTTAAATGAATCGCTGTTTCTGGCGTTTGCCTGCACCTTCCCGGAGATGCAGTTCCTTCTGATTTTCATTCCGATCCGGGCGAAATACCTTGGAATGATGTACGGAGCGCTTCTGGTCTACAGCTTCTTAACGGGTGGCATTATCGCGAAAATTGAGATTGTTGTTTCGATGCTCAATTTTATCATTTTCTTCCTGATGACGCGTAACTACCGGAAGATCAGCCCGAAAGAGGCGGTCCGCAAGCAGAAGTTCAAAAACGAGATGCAGAAAGCGCAGATCCAGAAAATTTCCCTGACCCGTCACAAATGCGCGGTCTGCGGACGTACCGAGAAGGACGATCCGAACCTGGAGTTCCGCTATTGTTCGAAATGTGCGGGAAATATGGAATATTGCATGGATCACCTGTATACGCATAAACATGTGACGGAAGAAGAATTGAAAGATTCTAAATAGAACCAGGCGGTGGATTGTTTTTTAGCAGGGGATTTAAATAGGTTGGATGAAGCATACAAAAGAGGTTATAAATGATTCACTGATGGGAAAAATCTTGATAAATGACAGAATATGAGGAGGAATGACAGAATGAAAAAGACAAAGATTGTCTGCACAATGGGACCAAACACCGATAACCGGGAGATTATGAGGGAGTTGGCGTTAAATGGCATGGATGTCGCACGTTTTAACTTTTCGCATGGCGATCATGCGGAGCATAAACATCGTCTGGAGATTCTGGAGAGTGTGCGCGAGGAGCTGGGGATTCCGATCGCATCGCTTCTGGATACCAAGGGACCGGAAATCCGTACCGGCAAATTAAAAGATGGAAAGAAAGTGACGCTGAAAGAGGGCGATCTGTATACGCTGACGACCGAGGAGATCGTGGGCGATGAGACACGCGGCTACATCAACTATGCGGGGCTGGCGGAGGATGTAAAGCCGGGTGACCGCATTCTGATTGACGATGGTCTGATCGAGCTGCACGTGCGTGAGGTCAATGGAACAGATATCGTCTGCCGGATTGAAAATGGAGGCGAGCTGGGCGAGAAGAAGGGTGTCAATGTACCGGGGGTACGTGTCAAGCTTCCGGCACTGACCGATAAAGATAAGGAAGACATTCGTTTCGGCGTGGATGCAGGCTTTGATTTTGTGGCGGCTTCGTTTGTCCGCAATGCCGATGCGATCCGCGAGATCCGGGAGATTCTGGATGAAAAAGGTTCTGCCATGCAGATTATCGCGAAAATCGAGAATGAAGAAGGAATTGAAAATATTGATTCCATCATTGAGGCGAGCGACGGCATCATGGTAGCCCGCGGCGATATGGGCGTGGAGATTCCGGCAGAGAAAGTTCCGCACATCCAGAAGATGATCATCCGCAAATGTAACCTGGCGTGCAAGGTCGTTATCACGGCGACCCAGATGCTCGATTCAATGATCCGCAACCCGCGTCCGACGCGTGCCGAGGTATCGGATGTGGCGAATGCAGTGTACGAGGGAACCGATGCGGTCATGCTGTCCGGAGAAACGGCGATGGGAAGTTACCCGATCGAGGCAGTCCGCATGATGAGCCAGATCGCCGAGGAGTCGGAGAAATATCTGGATTATATGTTCTACCAGAGAAGAAAGGTATCGGCAGAAAATCTTCGAAATATATCTAATACGGTATGTTATTCATCCGTAGCGACTGCCTCCGATCTGGAAGCGCCGGTCATTGTGGCTCCGAGTGTCAGCGGATTTACGACGAGAATGCTTTCGAAATGGCGTCCGAAAGCATTGATCGCGGGACTTTCCCCGAGCATGACGGCTGTCCGTCAGATGCAGCTCTACTGGGGTGTTAAGCCGTTCCATGCAAAACGCGCTGAATCGACGGATGCACTCTTATTTGCATCGGTGGAACTGCTGAAAGAGAAAGGTATCGTCAAAGAGGGTGAAATTGTGGTTGCAACCGCGGGTGTGGTGACACGTGCCAACCGCCATGAACCGGTAGCCGATACGAATATTATGCGTGTAATTGTGGTAGAGTAGAAACTGGATTCTGCGCCTGAATCTGTGCCCGGTTCATAGATGTATCTGGAAAATGATACAATTTGTCCGGAGGTTGTGTCCTGGCGGAGAAAACGAGAAAAAATACCGCCCATTTGTGGGCGTTTTTCGGGAAATCAGTTGATAAAACACGGGTTTTGGTGTATAAATAGTAGCAGGACAAAGAAGTCTGGGCGTGCCGGGAGTAGTGTATGTTCCCGGTAGTCCAGACTTTTAGGTTTTATATGTAGATTTTAGTTCGGAGGATGTAAAAGTGGAGAAGAAACCATTTGTAACACGGGAGCAGCTGGAGGAGATCAAGAAAACATACCCGACACCGTTCCACCTGTATGATGAAAAGGGAATCCGCGAGAATGGCGAGCGCCTGATGCGTGCATTTTCCTGGAACAAGGGATTCAGAGAGTATTTTGCTGTAAAGGCAACACCGAATCCATTTGTAATTGATATTTTAAAGAAACTTGGATGCGGCGTGGACTGCTCTTCGCTGACAGAGCTTATGATGGCAAAGGCGATGAAGTACGATGGCGAGAAGATCATGTTCTCCTCCAACGATACACCGCCGGAGGAGTTCAAGATGGCTGCCGAGCTGGGCGCGATCATCAACCTTGATGATTTTACGCACATTGCTTTCCTGGAGAAGACGATCGGTTATATTCCGGAGACGATCAGCTGCCGTTACAATCCGGGCGGACTGTTCAAGATCAGCAATGATATCATGGACAACCCAGGCGATGCGAAATACGGTATGACAACCGAGCAGCTATTTGAGGCATTCAAGGTGTTGAAAGCAAAAGGTGCGAAACATTTCGGTATCCATGCCTTCCTTGCAAGCAATACGGTTACAAATGAGTATTATCCGATGCTTGCGAAGGTATTGTTTGAGGTGGCGGTCAAGCTGAAAGAAGAGACCGGCGCAGATATTAAATTTATCAACCTGTCTGGCGGCGTTGGCATTCCTTACCGCCCGGATCAGGAGCCGAACGATATCTTTGCAATCGGCGAGGGCGTCCGCAAGGTTTATGAGGAAGTTCTGGTTCCGGCTGGCATGGGCGATGTAGCGCTTTATACAGAGATGGGACGTTTCATGCTGGCGCCGTATGGCTGCCTTGTGACAACGGCAATCCATGAGAAACACACCTATAAAGAGTATATTGGTGTGGACGCGTGTGCAGTCAACCTGATGCGCCCGGCGATGTACGGCGCATACCATCACATCACGGTCATGGGAAAAGAGAACGAGCCGTGTGACCACAAATACGATGTAACCGGTTCCCTGTGCGAGAACAATGATAAATTTGCGATTGACCGGATGCTTCCGAAGATCGATATGGGCGATATCCTTGTCATCCATGATACCGGCGCACATGGTTTTTCGATGGGTTACAACTACAACGGAAAGCTGCGCTCGGCTGAACTGCTCCTGAAAGAGGATGGTTCCGTGGAGATGATCCGCCGGGCAGAGACACCGAAGGATTATTTTGCGACCTTTGATTTCTGTGATCTGTTTAAGAATATTTAGTCCATAAAAAATTGAAAAAGAACGGATTCTGTACAAGATGTGACAGAGTCCGTTCTTTTTATGCCATATTTTATCGAAAGCATTGACTTTTTTGTTCTTTCCTCTATACTTATCATATAACATAATGACATCATATAACATATTAAAAAGGAGGAAGACAGATGATTAAGAACACGGTGATTAACGCGGAACTTGGATATGCATTAGCCACGGCCCGCCATAAGGATGCAATTGTGATTTGTGATGCTAATATGCCGATTCCGGATGGCTGCAATGTAATTGATGTGTCACTGATAAGAGGAGTTCCAACCCTTGAACAGACAATGTGCGCAATCCTGAACGACCTGGTGGCAGAGCGTTACGAAGTGTTTGAGTTAATGCCCCAGTATAATGATGCTATGTATCAAAAGATTCAGTCGCTGCTGCCGCAGTTGCCTGGCGGAACCATCAGCCAGGATCGCTTAACGGAAACGATGCAGAAGGCCAAAGTCGTAGTGCGTACCGGTGATTTTGGCAGCTGCTGTACGATGGTATTATATTCAGCCTCCGGAATGGATAAATATGTAAAACAATATGACTGTTCTTTTTCACTGGAGAAGTAAGATAGGAGGACCATATGGCAGAAAAAAAATATACCCGGATTGTGGTAGAAGAAAATAATGAGCATGGTTTTGATTCCTATCGCGTACCGGGAATCGTGACAGCCTCCAATGGGGATTTGCTCCTGACCTATGAAGGAAGAAAAGATGGAGGAAACAGCCGAACTCTGTTTTTAAGAAGATATCGCATGACAGGTGAAACGATAGAGCCAATCGGCGAGCGGGTTACGATGGTTTCTCCCAAAGACGATGAGCTGATTCATAATCCCTTGTTAATAGCAGCAGCGGAGGGAAAGCTCTATTTTTTCTGGTGTCAGGATTATAAGAGATTATTTTTGAAAGAAAGCGATGATAATGGTGTTTCATTTGGAACGGAAAGGGAGTTGACATCCCTGATTGACGGATTCCGGAAAGAATGGCCGGTTACATTGTGGGCGATTGCACCTGGTCATGGAATAAGCAAAAAAGATGGGACACTGATACTTCCATTGTGGCTGAGCCGTGGGGAAAATGCCCATCTCCCAGCTTGTTTTGCATGTCTATCCAGTCAGGATCAAGGAAAAACATGGAGATGCAGCAGTGTGGTTCCGGCGGGAAACGGGGTTGGCGATCCCACAGAAAGCTCCGTGGCAGAACGGAGTGATGGAACACTGCTTGCAACCATGCGCCATGAAATTCCGGGAGTCAGAAGAAGAGCTTTTTGTGAAAGCAAAAAAGAGATAGATGGGGAAGATACTATACGCTGGGGAGAACCCTGGTTAAATCAAGAACTTCCGGATCCAATCTGTGGAGGCGCTCTTTTGTCACTGTCAGATGGGAAGATGGCTTTTGTTAATTGTGCCTATGGAGATGAACCGGCGCTGGAACGGCAGAAACAGGGAGAATCTGTTCGCTGGAGTCTTGACGCTCGTCAGAAGCTCACGATTCGGCTTAGTAAAGATGATGGTGTTACATGGAACGATGGACTTATGATAGCAGAAGAAGGGGGAGCATCGGATCTTGCAGGAAAGGATGCGATTGCTTGCTTTTACGAGGAAGGCTGGCAGGATGGAAACTGTATTTTTAATCAGAGATTATCGCTGGCGGTTATTCCTTTGGTTTTGTTATGACTGGGGCGGGAAAAGATACATTAGTGAAAGGGAAAAGGAGCTGTACCGTTCTGTTTTTTTCGGCATATTTTATTTATTATGCGGTCTACTGTGTCTTTTCGAGTTTCATCGTTTTGTTTTTAACAGAGCAGGGCTATAGCGCCACAGTCTGCGGAATTATTACCAGTTTGACATTTTTGGCCAATCTTTTGATGGAACCGGTGGGAGGCTATATAACAGATACATTTCTGCCCACCAGAAGATACCTTTTAGTTTGTATCGGTATCGTATCAATGGTGTGTGCCTTTTGCACAAAATTCATGGACCAGTCATGGCTGCTTCTGCCGGGGCTGGTTCTGGCAGCCGGATTGGCCTATCCCTTTAGTCAGCTGATGGATGCCTGGGTTAATTTAAGTAAGGAAAGTTATCCGGGATTGATATACAGCCGGATTCGTGCCGGTGGTTCCATTGGATTTGCAGTGATGTCAGTGATTGGAGGATTTTATTTCAAACACTGGGGATGGAATCGTTATTTTCAGATGCAGATTCTTTTATTTCTTATGATGATTCCATTTCTCATCCTGCTTCCGGATACCAGGCTTGGCAATCATCGAAAGAAAGGGGAGGCAGAGAAAAGTCTTTCATTTGTTCAGGCGTTTCAGCAATTGGTAAAAAGCCGTCGTTTTTTGTTTTGTTTAACAATAAGCACTCTTTATTGGTTCAGTCATCGGCCAGTTGGCAGCTTCCTGTCATTGATTATTGCGGAGCGTGGAGGAGATGCGGAATTATTTGGAAATGTTTGTGGAATAGGAGCAGCCGTAGAGTTTTTGAGTCTGCTTTTGTTGGCCTATATTGGAAAAAAGAAAACCTATCCGGCCCTCTGGGGGATGGCAGCAGCTTTGGGCACAAACCTGCTTCGTCCGATTTGTTTTCAGCTCTTTTGGGGCGAGTGGTCTCTTTATATGGGACAGATTCTTCAGTCCGTCAGTTTTGCCCTTTATATGAGTGCCAGCGTAGAGTGTTTTGCGGAAACATCGGATGAACGTCTGAAAAGCTTTAGTATTTCCATTGGTCTGACCATCAGCAGTGTGATCGGAACCGTATGTGCGAATCTGGCAGGAGGAAAACTGTGTGACCTGTTTCATCCGGGAAGCCTGATTCTCCTTAGCTTAATATTAGGAAGTATAAATTTGCTTTTTTTTGCATTTTTTAAAGAGAAATTTGACAATGAAAATATATAGTGATAGCATAACAAATGCTAGAAGATTATATGATGTTATATGATGACCTAAAAGGACGAAATTTCTTTTGACTTTGGCATCATAAGATGAAAGCGGAACTGCTCTCCAACGAAGGAGAGGGTTCCGCTTTTTGCATATAATAACGCAAATGAATCAAAAGTTGACAAAATTCACAAAAAAGAAAGGGGAAAACCTATGATAATATAAAAAGCGACGATGAAAAATAAATTTATACTTGCAAAATGAATCAAAGTATGGTAAAAATAACATAACGATATATGATGTCTTTTGAGGTGTTATAATATAAGGGAATCTGGACGAGTATTTGAATGGATAGGTCGGCCAGAGCAGAGAAAACCAGAAACCCCTTATAGCACATGACATTATATGATAGAAATTAATTTTAAAGGAAGGAGAGTACGTATTCGCAGCAGCGAAGCGCGGCAATTAGAGTATGAAGAAAAGTATCTATTCAATTGGTAAGGCTATGGATAAAGCGAATAGTGTGGTGGAAGTATTTACCGGATACATGATATTCGCTTTTATGGCACTATTGTTCCTTCAGGTATTGATGCGTTTTATATTTAAGCATCCTATATACGGAATTGATGAATGTGTAACCGCACTGATGATATGGTCCATGTGTCTTGGATGGTGTACCGTTTATTGGGACAATGGTCATGCAGTTCTGGAGTTTATCATGAACCGTATGCCAAAGGCATTTCGCAGAGGAATGTTTACATTTACGAACTTTTTGATTGTTGTGATAAGCTGGGTTTATATTCCGGCATCCTGGCAGCTGTTTCAGATGCAGAAGAAGATGCCTCCCGTTGGAGGACTTCCTATCAGCAAGGGTTATTACTATGCATTGCCGGTTCTGGTGATGGGAGTGATTATGCTGGTAATGTCTGCATATAAGGCAATCGCATTTGTAATTACCGGAGATGAATCCATCTGTGTACCGGTAGAAAAGGAAGGAGGCGGTCTTCTTGACTAATCTGGATCCCTATTTAGCCGTCTATTTTATCACCTTTGTGGTATTAATTCTTCTGGAAGTACCGATTGCATACGCAATGCTGGCTTCAGCGTTTGAATTCATTGTATTTAACCATCAATCCTTTGTCATGTTTGCACAGAAAACAGCAAACTCCCTGGCTGATTTCAACATGCTGGCATTACCGGCATTCCTCTTTGTAGGATGCTTTATGAATGAAGTGGGACTAACGGACCGACTATTTGGAATGTTTGAAAAATGGATCGGTCATCTCCCGGGAGGACTTGCACATGCCAATGTATTATCTTCCATGGTATTTGCCGGAATGTCCGGTTCAGCTCTGGCAGATGCCGGAGGACTTGGAACCATTGAGGTAAGTGCGATGTCAAAAGCCGGATACGATCCGGACTTCTCGGTAGCAGTAACGGCAGCATCCGCAGGTATCGGACCGATTATTCCGCCGTCCATCAACTTCGTTGTCTGGGCATTCTTAAGCCAGACCTCCACACTGGCTATGTTCCAGGCTGGTATGGGACCGGGTGTCCTGATGGGCGTGGCCATGATGATCTGGATTCCGATTGCAGTGAAAACCCAGCACATTGCCTGCCCGCGGGCACCGAAGGCATCCTGGAGTGAGCGCTTCCATTCTTTGTATACATCACTTCCGGCACTGGGAGGACCTGCTATCCTGGTTCTTGGTATTATGACCGGTATCTTTACCCCTACAGAGTGCTCCGTTGTAGCGGCTATGTATTGCGTCATCCTGGCTATCTGCTTAAAACGTTTTAGCTTTAAGATGCTGACAAAGGCCTTAAAGGATACATTAGCCAGCGCGGGTATGTCCATGTGTCTGTGTGCAACCGGTCTTGTATTTAACTGGGTAATTGTAACCAGTGGTCTGATTGGTTTTATGACAACTCTTCTGATGTCCTTAGGAAATAAAATCATCATTCTTTTAATATTAAATGCAATGTTATTATTCCTGGGCTGCTTTATTGGTTCCATGCAGATTCTGATTATGGTGGCACCGCTTCTTATGAATCTGGCAACGGCTCTTGGTATGAGCTATGTTCAGATGGGTGTTATGGCCGTACTGAATGTAACACTTGGATTAATCACTCCGCCGATGGCACCAGCGTTGTTTGTAACAGCGAAGGCGACCGGTAATAAATTTGAAACTGCACTGAAATATACGGTACAGTTCCTGATCCCGATGTTTATTACACTGATGATTACAACATTCTGGGAGCCGCTGACCATGTTCCTTCCGAGACTGTTAGGATCCATGTAAGAGTAAGAGATTAAGATCGTATAAAGTACACAATTTAAGGAGGAAAATTTATGAAGAAGAAACTTGCACTTGCCCTGACGGCAGCGATGGCTGTAGGCACATTAGCTGGCTGTGGATCATCCACTGCGCAGACCACCACATCTGCTCAGGCATCCGCACAGGCCACCGATAAGACGGAAGGCGGAGCTGATACAGTGGAAACAAAACCGGCTCCGGCTGGAGCAAAGGTTGTCAAATTCGGTAACTCCGGAGCCATCGGAGAGCCGGCACCACAGTCCTGTGAAGAGTTCTGTGATCTGGTAAATGATAAGATCGGTGACAGATATTACTTTGAGTTTTATCCCGCAGAGCAGCTTGGCAATGAGACCACGATGCTGGAGAATCTGCAGGTAGGACTCCAGGAGGGCATGATGTGTGCCTTAGACACTCTGGCAACCTATGAATCTGATTTAAACATTCTTTCCATGGCATTTGCATTTAACAATTACGATTCCATGATTAATTACTTAAAGAGTGATGTGGCAGATCCAATCTGGGAGAGCCTGGATAATCAGGGAATTCACGTAGTAAACTTTGAATTCCAGAAGAATCCGCGTATCTTCTTTGCAAACAGAGAGATCAAGAGCCCGAAAGATATGGTTGGCATGAAGTACCGTATCCCGAACCTTCCGATTTTCGAGAAGAATGCGAGAGCGATGGGAGCAACTCCGGTTGTAGTTGCCTGGTCTGAATATCCATTTGCTTTAATGCAGGGCGTAGTTGACGGTGGTGAGTGTTCGAAAGACTCCTATCGTTCTTCAGGCCTCTATGAGTCTGCAAAATATGTAGCAGATGTGGATTACGCATATCCGGTTGAGCAGATCTGCTTCTCCACTCAGTTCTGGAACAGCTTATCGGAAGAAGATCAGAAAGTAATTTCTGATGCAGCAGCACAGGTAGCTTCTCATCATTCTGAAAGAACTCTCGACAAGTGGGAGGAAGATAAAGAGTGGTTAATTAACGAAGGCGGCGTAACATTCTGTGACATTGATCGCCAGGCATTTATTGATGCAACAGAACCGTTAGGAAAAGAGCTTCAGGATGAAGGCTTCTTTACAACCAAGGATCTCTATGATCAGACTCGTCAGTTTAATAAATAAGTAAAATTTAAATTAAGAATAATGCTGCCGCTTGGGACAGAACTGCCAGGAAATGGCGGCCTCTTCCAGGCGGCCGCTTTTCGTTTCAAAACAAATTTAATTGATAAAAATACAGGAGGAAACAGAAAATGGTGAAAGTATTAGGTCTTGGAGATAATGTGTGTGATGTATATCTGCATACCGGAACTATGTATCCGGGTGGTCAGGCAGTAAACTTTGCGGTATATGCCAGAATGCTGGGAGCAGAATCGGATTTTATGGGAGTATTTGGAAAGGATGCAGTAGCGGATCACGTGCAGGCATCTTTAGATGCTCACGGAGTCGGACACAGTCATTGCCGCATCTATGAAGGAGAAAATGGCTTTGCCAGAGTAACTCTTGTAGATGGAGATCGTGTATTTAAAGGAAGCAATAAAGGTGGTGTTCTGCAGCAGCATCCAATTTATCTGGAAAAAGAGGATCTGGAATATGCAGATGGTTTTAATTTGATTCATACAACCAACAATGGCTTTACCGATGGGCTGCTTCCAGCCCTGCATGGACTTTCTCCCTTGGTAAGCTATGATTTTTCGTATCGCTGGAATGAGGAAGACAGGGTGGAACGTGTCTGCCCATATATTGATTTCGCATTTTTATCCTGTAGTGATTTGAATGATGAGGAGACAGAAAAACTGTGCCGGAAGCTGCATGAAAAGGGATGCAGTGTGGTGACAGCTACCCGTGGAAGTAAGGGAGCAACGGTTTTTGATGGGGAGCGGTTTTATCGCCAGCTGCCGGATTATGTCACTCCGGTGGATACCATGGGAGCCGGAGACAGCTTTGCCACTGCTATGCTGATTACCATCTTGAAAAAGCTGGAAACACAACCGGAGGGAAGCTGGAAAAACAGTGAGATAAGGGCAGAGATACTTCCAGAGGCATTGAAAGCGGCAGCTGTATTTTCAGCAGGAACCTGCTTGAAGAATGGTGCCTTTGGAGACGGTGTGCCGGTACCGAAGTCTGAGCATGACCGGATTTACAGAGAATTATAAAAACAAAAATAAAAAAGGAAGTGAGGGTCATGCTGCAGATATCAAAGGAACGATTTGCACTGGGGAGCTATCAGTATCTGCGGTATCCGTTCGAGTACTTTCTGGATACGGCTGTTTTACTGGGAATGCAAAATGTGGAACTCTGGGCAGCAGGTCCTTCCTTCTGTCTGGATACGATGGACGAAGCGCAGATGAAAGAAAAAGCTGCTCAGATTCGGAGCCGTGAGATTTCAGTATGCTGTATCACGCCGGAGCAATGCCAGTATCCGGTCAATCTGGCAGCAGAAGATGAAAAAATACGTGAATATAGCATACGCAATTTTGAACGTGCATTTTATGCAGCAGAAATATTGAACTGCCCGAAGGTGTTGGTTTCAGCTGGATGCGGTTATTTCAACAAACCAGTGGAGGATGCGTGGAAGCGGAGCGAAGAGAGCCTGTATCGTTTGTCTGAAAAGGCTCAGAAAATGGGTATTTTACTTGTGCTGGAGACATTGACACCTCTGTCTTCGAACGTACTGAACACGCCGGAGCAGCAGAAAGAGATGATTTCCCTTATGCCTTCAGGAAGCATGAAGCCTATGCTGGATATAGGACAAATGGTTTATATGGACCAGAAGATAGAACGTTACTTAGCTCATGGAACAGAATTATCACATATTCATCTCCATGATTCCCACCCGGCGGTTCACATGGCCCTTGGGGATGGGGATCTTCCCATCTGTGAATATCTGGATATTCTTGAATCAGCTGGATATAAGGGAATGTATGCGCTGGAGCAGAATGATCCGAGGTATCGCTCTAATCCAAGGCAGGCAGATATACAGAGCATAAGGTGGCTCAAAAAGCATGGAATTTTTGATTGAAAAAGTATTGACAAATGATGAGAATGGTAGTATGTTATCAGTAAAGGAGATATGACGTTATATAACAACATAAACTGTATGATGTCAACATCCTAAAAAGTCCGGATGGGTAAACGACCATACCCGGAAGGTGCAGCTTGAAAAATACACTACATAGGAGGAAATACTATGTCATATATGATTGGCGTAGACGTTGGAGGAACGTTTACAGATTTTTCTGTTTTTAATCAGGAAACAGGTGAGTTGTTCAATTACAAGGATAGTTCCACACCGGCGGATCCGTCCAGAGCAATTGTAAAGGGCGTGCAGGATGTATTAGAGATTAAGAAAGCAGCTCCGGAAGAAGTTAGTTATCTGGCACACGGTACAACCGTAGGAACGAACGCATTAATCGAGAAGAAAGGTTGCCGCCTTGGCCTTATCACTACCAAAGGATTTAAGGATCTGATGGAAATCGGAACCCAGAGACGTCCTTCTCTTTACAATCTGCAGGCACAGAAACCGTATCCACTGGTTCCGTCCGGTTTAAACTGTACGGTAACAGAGAGAATCCGTTACGACGGAAGTGTTGAGACTCCGCTGGATGAGAACGAAACAAGAGAGGTCGTTCGATACTTAAAAGCACAGGGTGTGACAGCAATTGCAGTTTGTACTTTGTTCTCATTCATTAATCCGGTTCATGAAGAAAGAATTGAAGAGATCATTCATGAAGAGTTCCCGGAAGCATACGTTACGATTTCCAGTAAACTGGCACCGGAGTTCCGTGAGTTCAGCCGTATGAGTACAACGGTTATGAATAGTTATCTGGGACCGGTTATGGAAAAATATGTAAATAATTTCCGTGATTCCATTGCGAAGCTTGGTATTCAGGTAGAGCCCTATGTAACCCAGTCCAATGGTTCCATCATTTCAATAAAAGAAACCATCGACTGCCCGATTAAGACAGCATTGTCCGGACCGAGTGCCGGTGTTATCGCAGCTGCATATATTGGCAAACAGTGCGAAGCAGACAAGATTATTACCTTTGATATGGGTGGTACCAGCGCAGATATTTCCTTAATTGAAAATTATACACCGCAGGTATCCAATGAGCGTTATGTCGAAGGATATCCGGCCAGAATCCCGATGATTAATATCATTACCATCGGTGCCGGCGGCGGTTCCATTGCAAAGATTGATGAAGGCGGTGCCTTAAAGGTAGGACCTAAGAGTGCGGGCGCAACACCTGGACCGGCCTGCTATATGCGCGGCGGTGAGAATCCTTGCGTAACAGATGCCAATATTGTTCTTGGCAAGCTGAATCAGAAGAAGATTCTTGGCGGCAGAATGGATGTAGATATTGAACTGGCTAAAAACGCTGTCAAGACAAAAATCTGTGATAAATCCAACCTGGATATGAAACGAGCAGCGAACGGTATTATCACAGTCGTAAACTCCAACATGGTTCGTGCGATTCGAAGTGTATCCGTAGAAAAGGGATATGATGTCCGCGAATTCAGCCTGATGGCATTCGGAGGCGCCGGTCCGCTTCATGCATGCGAGGTGGCAAAAGAACTGGGAATGAAGGAAGTATTGATTCCGCCGCATCCAGGTACTCTTTGTAGTCTCGGACTTCTTCTGGCAGATACAAAATTCGACTTATCCAGAACTAAGATCATGAATGGTGAAGCCGGAAACTTAGATGACATCAATGAGCAGTTTGATAACATGGTAGAGCAGGGAACCGGTCTTCTGGATAAAGAAGGTGTTCCGGCAGACAGACGTTACTTTGAATTTGCCGTTGATATGCGTTATCAGCGTCAGAACTTTGAGATCAGCATTCCGGTTCCGGCAGGAAAGATGACGGAAGAGACTTTGAAGAAAGCACTGGCTGATTTCCATGCAGAGCATAAGAGAAGCTACGGCTATTGCAAAGAAGATGCGATTGTACAGTTTGTAAGTTATCGTGTATCCGCTATCGGCGTTATCGATAAACCGGACCTGAAAGCAGCAGAGCTTCATCCGGAGGCACCGATTCCGGAACCGATCGAAGTTCGTCAGGTTCTGTTCCAGAACAGTGATGAGTATGTTGAAACACCGGTCTACTTAAGAGATAAATTTGTTCCGGGTCAGTCGATTCCTGGTCCGTGCATCTGCGAACAGATGGATACTACGTTAGTGGTTCCGAAAGGATGGGTAATCCACGTTGATGGATATCACAACTTAAAGATTCATGATGAGGAGGCGAAGTAAGATGGCAAAACAGATTGATACCGTAACAGTTGAGGTTGTCCGCAATCTTCTGATGTCCATTGCTGAGGAGACTTATGGAATCATTGTCCGCAGTGCATATTCTACTAATATGAAGGAACGTCGCGACGTGTGTACTGCAGTAATCGATCCGGATGGAAATAGTGTTGCCCAGGTGGAAAGTTTAGCTGCACTTTTAGGCTCAATGCTGAGTGTAGTTCCTAATATTTATGAAAAATTTGGAAAGGAAAATGTTCAGCCAGGCGATATGTATATTGCCAATGACCCGTATCATGGCGGCGGCAATCATCTGCCGGATATCGTAATCGCAGCACCGGCCTTTGTGGGAGATAAACTGGTTGGCTGGATTGCCAATATTGCGCATCATTCAGATATCGGTGGTAAGGTACCTGGTTCTACCTCCGGAGATGCAGATAGCTTATTCCAGGAAGGTATTCGAATTCCGGTAATCCGTATCCGCCAGAATGGAAAACTGATTCCGAGTGTTATGGACCTTCTTCTTGATAATACCAGAGTTCCGCAGGAGAGAGAGGGTGATCTGACTGCACAGATGTCAGCAAACCTGATTGGTGTACAGAGAATTCAGGAAGCATATGCCCGTTATCAGGATGATTTGATTGAGTGCATGAAAGAGCTGGTAGGCTATTCAGAGCGCCGTGTCCGTGCAGTTGTTGCAGAGCTTCCGGATGGAGAATACAGCTATACCGATTATGTGGATGGCTGTGGTGACAAATATCCGGATCCGCTGCCGATTAAAGTGAAAATCAACATTAAGGGGAATGACCTGACAATTGATTTTACAGGAACCGCTGAGCAGATTAAGGCACCGATCAACGTGCCATATCCTTGTACGAAAGCAGCTGTATTCTTCGCCATTAAGGCATTGATGGGAGATGATATTCCGGCCAATGAGGGTATTAACCGTGCGATTAAGATCATTGCACCGAAGGGCTGTATCGTTAATCCAACAGAACCAAGTCCGATTGGTGCACAGATTGACTGCCAGCAGCGAATCCCGGATGCCATTTTCGGAGCATTGGCACCAATCTTCCCGGATACCGTCGTAACGGCTGGTAATGGTGCTTGTACCACCACCATCTTAGCAGGTGAAGGTGCAATCGGAACAGACAGTGTGTTTATTTTCCACGAGGTTATTGCCGGAGGCGGCGGTGCTTCGAAGGGATTAGATGGTTTATCTGGTGTTCAGGTAAACATGACCAATACCTCTAATATGCCGATTGAGGCAACCGAGATGGAGTTCACAAAGATTCTTGCCAGAAAATATGAACTGAAGGAAGATACAGGCGGTGCCGGCCAGTTTAGAGGCGGTCTTGGTATCGAGCGTGAGTTAGAGATGATGCAGGATGATGTGGCATATACCGGATTAGGTGATCGTCATAAATTCCATCCATGGGGATTAGATGGAGGTAAAGAAGGTGCTGCCGGTGCATTCTACCGTGTAACTCCGGATGGAACTATCACAAAAATGGGACACAAGACAACCAGTTTTCCGTTAAAGAAGGGCGATATCATCCGGGTTGAAACTCCTGGTGCAGGCGGATATGGTGATCCGATGAAGCGTGAGCCAGAAAAGGTATTAAAGGATGTCATTGAGAAAAAGGTGTCTGTAGAGGCAGCGAAAAAAGATTATGGTGTGGTTGTTGTATCAGATGGAGTTCATTATCAGGTAGACGAACAGGCAACCAAAGCCCTCAGAGGATAAGATACGGCAAAACGTAAGAAAGAGAGGATTAATTCTATGATTAAAGGTATGCAGGAAGTCATCGATGTGATGACAAAAGCCAAAGCAGATCTGGATAAAAATGGCGGATTAAAACAGGTTATTTTCGTGGCTTGCGGAGGATCCTTTGCATCCTCCTATCCGGCACGGTTTCTGTTAAATCAGGAGAGTTCTCTGCGTGTTCAGGGATATAACAGCAGTGAGTTCGTGAATGCAACTCCGAAGAATGTGGATAAGAATACACTTGTGATTGGAACCTCCACCAAAGCAACGGCAGAAACCGTGGAAGCATTAAAGGTGGCAAAAGAAAAGGGTGCCGTTACGGTTGGTTTATCCGGATATGCAGATTCTCTGACAGCGCAGACCGCTGATTATTATATCACCTATTATCATGCAGACGAGTGGTACAAGGATCCGACCTTAGTTCATTACAACAGCCAGGGTACTGCGTTAAAGATTGCGTTCTGGCTCTTAAAAGAATATGACAACTATGAGGCATATGACAAGGCTCTGGAAGGATTCGAAAAGCTGGAGACGATTTACGGAAAAGCATATATAGATGTGCGTGCTGAGGCAGCTAAATTTGCCATGACCTACAAAGATGATACGGTATGGAATGTAATGTCAAGCGGTGCAGCCTGGGAGGTATCTTACTCAGATGCATTCTGCTTCTTCCAGGAGATGCAGACCGTACACTGTGTTCCGATTCATTCCGGTGAATATTTCCACGGTGCTTTTGAGACCTGTGACAAGGATCTTGCCATCCTTCTGTTCAAGAGCATTGGACGAACAAGACCGGTAGATGAGAGAGCAGAACGCTTCTTAAATCAGTTTGGCGGTCATCATTGGGTTATCGATGCAGAGAAGCTTGGCTTAGGCGAACTGGATGAGAGTGTTGCAGAATACTTCAATTCACTTCTGTTCCATCCGATTTCCAAGCAGTTTATTTCAGCAATGGCAGATGTGAGAATGCATCCGATGACATATCGCCGGTATATGTGGAAATTTGATTATTAAGGATTGAAGTAACCACATGAGCAAAACAGAAGCTGCAAAGCAGCGGTTTTTCGAATGGAGTTCTGAATAGTTACAAAAATATAATATAAAAGCAGGCCTGCAACCTTGTAGTTGTTGTGGGCCTGCTTTTTTCTTTTTTATACCGAGTAAAAAAAATACAATTTCTTTGTTAAAATAACGAAAAAAGCTTGTAATGGAACAATACAAATAGTATGATAGTGTATATAACATTATATATCATTTTGACCATATGGATGTAGGGCTCAATTATTATAAAGAATGAAAAGGAGAAGGGTATGGAGATAAATACAAATCCAAACAGCATAGTTCCATTATATGCACAGATTGTGGAGAGTTTGAAACGAGATATTGAGAATGGGGTTTATAATGCAACAGAACGAATTCCGGCAGAGGCGGAGTTAGCAAAACAGTACAATGTGAGCCGGATCACAGTTCGGCGTGCAGTGGATGATCTGGTGAGCCAGGGCCTTGTGGAAAAGAAGCAGGGAAAAGGAACCTTCATCTGCCGCCAGAAATTCGCGAAGGATATAAAAAATCTCCAGAGCTTTTCAGAAATGTGCCGTCATATGAATATGAAGCCTGGGGGACAGATGCTTGAAAATAAGCTGGTTCTGGCAGATGACAAGATTCAAAAACAGTTAAATCTGGAACCTGGATCCTATGTAGTTTATATTTCGCGTCTGCGTACAGCGGATGGGGAACCGGTAGCCATTGAGAAGAACTATTTCCCGGTAAAATATTCCTTCCTTTTGGAAAAGCAGTTTAATGATAATTCTCTGTTTGAGTGCTTGCAGGAAGAAGCCAAGGTAAGAGTTGCTTCCTCAGAGAAGCGGATTGAATTATGCCGGGCCACGGCTGAAGAAGCAAAACTGATGAAAGTTAAGAAGGGAACTCCGCTTCTTTATATTAAGAGTGTGACATATACATATGATAGAGAGCCTCTGTATGCAGGAGTACAGCTTTTTAATGGCGAAACCTGTTCTTTTTATGTATGTGAATCAATTGAACAATAAACCTAATATTCATTAATGCAGAAAATCGGATTTTTATTGCATCGAAATGGTGAATCTTAAGAATTTCTTCATAATTTATTTAAAGAGAATACAAACATTTTGGAGATAGGCATGATATACTATAACCATAATAAATGCATGATACAAAAGATTTAATCCTTTAACCTTTTTGAAATCCGAATTCCTAACGAAAAAAAGTCCGGCGGAGTTTTTCCACCGGACTTTTTTTCTGCATATTTCTATTTTTTATAATCCTTCTGCCATTTCATACAGCAGACGCTCGGAATCATCCCATCCCAGACACGGGTCGGTGATGGATTTTCCGTAGATGTGTTCGCCGACTTTCTGGCTGCCTGGTTCGATGTAGCTCTCGATCATGACTCCTTTGACGAAGTTACGGATATCGTCGGAGTGACGACGGCTGTGGAGTACTTCCTTGACGATACGGATCTGCTCCATGTATTTTTTGTTGGAGTTGGAGTGGTTTGCATCGATGATACAAGCCGGATTCTTCAGATCACGCTCGTTGTAGAGGTCTAAGAGCAGCTTCAGGTCTTCGTAGTGGTAGTTCGGCAGGCACTGGTCATGCTTGTTGACAGCACCACGCAGGATGGTGTGGGTCAGCGGGTTACCCTGTGTTTTTACTTCCCAGCTGCGGTAGATGAACTCATGACCGTGCTGTGCTGCATGTACGGCGTTCAGCATGACGGAGAGTGCGCCGCTGGTCGGGTTCTTCATGCCGACCGGTACGTCGATGCCGCTGGCAACGAGGCGGTGCTGCTGGTTCTCAACGGAACGTGCGCCGACTGCAACATAGGACATAACGTCGGAAAGGTAGGTCAGGTTTTCCGGGTATAGCATCTCGTCTGCAGTCGAGAAGCCGGTTTCTTCGATCACACGCATATGAAGTTTGCGGATCGCGATCAGACCCTGATATAAGTTTGGCTTACCTTCCGGATTTGGCTGGTGTAAAAGTCCCTTATAGCCGTCACCGGTTGTTCTTGGTTTGTTGGTGTAGATTCTAGGAACCAGAATCAGTTTGTCCTTCACTTTCTCCTGTACCTTGGCAAGGCGGTTTACATAATCAATAACCGCATCTTCCCGGTCAGCAGAGCACGGACCAATGATGACAAGAAACTTGTCGCTGTCGCCTGTAAAGACGTCACGGATAGCAGCATCCTTTCGAGCTTTTTCTGCGGCCAGCTCCGGTGCCAGTGGAAACTGTGCACGAATCTCGTCCGGGGTCGGCAGCTTGCTGACATATTCAAATCCCATGAGTTTCATCCTCCTGTATTGTCTAAAAGATTTTCACACTTTAAAGCGTATGATGTTTATTATAGTATAGAAAAATCAAATCATCAATAGGTTGAAGGAAAAGAATTTTATTTCTTTTATGCTATTTTTACGCAGCTTTTATTAAATAGACCGTAGTCTATAAAAATGGTTGACGTATTTATTAAAAAAGTGTAGAATATATTCCATATCAGCAATATTTAATTTTAGTTTGATATAGTTCCATATGAAAACGGAACCGTTCATGCCTCGATTGACTGAGAGCAAGGGCACGGCGGTCACTGTTTTTGTACAAATCCCGCACAAGCGGGAGCAGCGTTTGTTTGTTTGGTGCTGCATATGTTTGCGTGTTTTCCGAGAAAAACAGAGCATTTGGCAGAAATCTGGCATTTCATTCGTCCCTATTATCTGGGGACGTTTTTTTGTGTCATAGGAAATTCCTTGAAATTTCCCATGACACAAAAACGTTCAGATGAATGCTTACAGCCGACAAAAATGTGGAAAAATAAGATACTTATTTTAGGAGGAGAGCGCAGTATGAAAGGATATAAAAAGCTGATGGATATTGTGGCGATGGTTGAGAAAACCGTGCTGGTAGTCACGATGATCCTGATCCTTGTACTGACGGTGGGAAATGTATTTTCCCGTAAGGTAATTCACCAGTCCTGGTCCTTTACAGAGGAGCTGGTTGTTGCCATTTTCGTATTAATTACGTTGCTTGGCGCGGCGCTGTCTGCGCGTGAGGGCGGACTGGTAGGCTTAAATCTGGTAACAGAGCGTCTGCCGAAATCGGCAAAGAAGCCGGTCATGATTCTGATTACAATCTTTTCGGTTCTCTTTATGGGAATCTTATTTTACTATGGCATGGACAAGGTACTGGCGCAGCTTGCGAACCAGAAACGTACCTTTGTATTGAACTGGCCGGAGTGGATCTTCTGGTCCTTTGTACCGATCGGTTCGGTGTGCATGATTCTTCATTTTATCGAGTTCTGTCTCGATGTGTGTACGAAAAAGGAGGACAAATAAATGGTTAGCGCAGTTCTTTTTATTACCTTTTTCGTATTATTAGTGCTGAATGTGCCGATCGCCGTCTGTCTGGGACTTTCTTCCGCGGCGGCGATCCTGTATTCCGGTACTTCTTTAACGATTGTAGCGACGAATATTTACTCCGGCATCAGTAAATTCCTGCTGCTGGCGATTCCGTTTTTCGTATTATCTGGAAATATCATGGCGAAGGCGGGAATTTCCACGCGCCTGATCCGTTTCGTTGACACCTGTGTCGGTCACAGAAAAGGCGGTATTGCGAATGTGTGTATCATCGTAGCCTGCTTCTTCGGCGCGATCTCCGGTTCCGGTCCGGCGACGGTAGCGGCCCTGGGTGCGGTCCTGATTCCGGCGATGGTAGAGCGGGGCGGTTTCTCTGCAGCGTTCTCGACGGCATTGATGGCAACTTCCAGTTCCATCGCGATCGTCATCCCGCCGAGTATCGCGTTTGTTGTATACGCGTCGATCACGGGTGTTTCCATCGGAGATATGTTTATGGCAGGTATCATCCCGGGTATCCTGATGGGTCTGGCTCTGGTGGTTGTCGTTATGCTGGAGGTACGCCGCAATCATGTCGTGCCGTCCAACGTAGAGAAGGCATCCGCAAAAGAGCGCTGGAACGCATTTAAGGATGCATTCTGGGGATTTTTGATGCCGATCATCATTCTGGGTGGTATCTACGGAGGCTTTTTTACACCGACCGAGGCGGCAGCCGTATCCGTTGTGTACGGTCTGTTTGTCGGCATGGTTATTTATAAGGAAGTAAAATTTAAAGACCTGTGGGAAATTCTGATTGATTCGGCAAAGACCACCGGCGGCATCATGCTGATCGTAGCGTGTGCGTCGCTGTTCTCCTTTGTCTGCACCCGTTTCGGTATTTCGACGGCTGCTTCCGAACTGTTAGCAAGAGTAGCAGGCAACCAGTTTACTTTCTTGCTGATTTGTAACATTATTTTCCTGATCGCGGGCTGCTTTATTGATGCAAACTCTGCGATGTACATTTTCATCCCGATCATGCTGCCGGTCTGCAAGGCACTGGGCTACAACGTGATCGCATTTGGTATCATGGCAACGGTCAACCTGGCAATTGGTCAGGTAACACCTCCGGTCGGTGTCAACCTGTTTGTCGCGATCGGCATCAAATTAAGAGATGGTATTCGCGTAACGCTGCAGGAAATTTCCAGGGCAGTCGTTCCGATGGTAGCCGCTTCCATTGCTGTTTTACTGATAATTACATATATTCCGCAGATTTCGACCTGTCTGCCGGCGGCACTGGGAAGTGCGGCAGCCATTGAAAATGACGAGACAGTCGGAGGCGACAGCGGAACCACTCAGACAGACAATGACGATTTCAACACGATCGGCGATTACAGCGATCTGGATTGGGCGGATATGACCTGGAACTTTACGTGTTCCACAACCGAGACAAGCACATGGGCACAGGCGGGACGTAAGTTTGGCGAGCTCATGGAGCAGGCGACCGGCGGCAAGGTCAAAGTAGATGTTTACGCAGCCGATCAGCTGACCGGTGGAAACCAGTCTGAGGGCATTCAGGCACTGATGAACGGCGATCCGGTGCAGATTTCGATGCACAGCAACCTGATTTATTCGGCATTTGACCCGCGGTTCAATGTTGTATCACTGCCGTATCTGTTTGATTCGGTTGAGACAGCGGATACAGTCTTAGATGGTCCGGCGGGCGACAAGCTGGTTGAGATCCTGGAAAGCTATGGCCTGCATTGTATGGGTATGGCGGAGAATGGTTTCCGTCAGCTGACCAACAGCGAACATCCGGTTCATTCCGTGGAAGATATGAAGAACCTGAAACTGCGTGTAGCTGGTTCGAACCTTCTGATGAAGTGCTATGAGCTGTGGGGCGCCGATGCGACCAATATGAACTGGTCCGAGACGTATACGGCGCTGCAGCAGGGCACGGTAGACGGGCAGGAGAACCCGCTTCCGGCGATTGATGCGGCGAGTGTACAGGAAGTACAGAAATATGTTTCCCTGTGGAACGCAAACTATGACTGTCTGTTCTTCTGCATCAACCAGAAGCTGTATGACAGCCTGACGCCGGAGCAGCAGGCGGTTGTTGATGAGGCAGGCCGTAAGGCGGTTGCTTACGAGCGTGAGATCAACCGTGCAGGCGATGAGGAGATTCTGGATCGTTGGCAGACTAAGAACGGTGTTGAAGTACTGAAATATGAGGATCTCGACATCGAATCCTTTAAGAAAGCAGCTGAGCCGGTAACGGAATGGTTTATCGGAGAACTGAAAAACCAGGGCTTTGATGATGCAGAGGATCTGGTAAACACCTTTACTGAAAATGCGGCTAGTGCAGTTAAGACGGCGGGCATTGAAAATTCTTCTGCTTATCAGGTAGAAGATCATAGTGACCTGAACTGGCCGGAAATGACATGGAACTTTACGTGTTCCACGACAGAAACCAGTACCTGGGCACAGGCAGGCCGCAAGTTTGGCGAGCTTATGGATCAGGCAACGGGCGGCAAGGTCAAAGTAGATGTTTACGCAGCCGATCAGCTGACCGGTGGAAACCAGTCTGAGGGCATTCAGGCACTGATGAACGGCGATCCGGTGCAGATTTCGATGCACAGCAACCTGATTTATTCGGCATTTGACCCGCGTTTCAACGTGGTATCGCTGCCGTATCTGTTTGATTCCGTGGAGGACGCCGACGCGAAGCTGGACGGCGAGGCTGGCCAGAAGATGGATGAGATTCTTTCTTCCTATGGTCTGCACTGCATGGGTATGGCGGAGAATGGTTTCCGTCAGCTCACTAACGGCGTGCGCCCGGTACATTCCGTGGAAGATATGAAGAACCTGAAAGTGCGTGTGGCTGGTTCAAACCTTCTGATGAAGTGCTACGAGCTGTGGGGCGCCGATGCGACCAACATGAACTGGTCCGAGACTTACACGGCATTGCAGCAGGGTACGGTAGACGGTCAGGAGAATCCGCTTCCGGCGATTGATGCGGCAAGCGTACAGGAAGTACAGAAATACGTTTCCATGTGGAATGCAAACTATGACTGCCTGTTCTTCTGCATCAACCAGGATATTTACGACAGCCTGACACCGGAGCAGCAGGAAGTAGTCGATGAGTGCGGCAAACTTGCTGTTCAGTACGAGCGCGAGATCAACCGCGCAGGCGACGACGAGATCCTCTCCAGATGGCAGTCCAAGAATGGTGTCGAGGTCATCCCGTATGAGGATCTGGATATCGATTCCTTCAAGGCGGTTGTAGAACCAGTGACCGAGTGGTATATCGGGGAACTGAAAAAACAGGGTTATAAGGATGCGGAAGAGCTGGTTGCTGCATTCAAATAGGAAAATTAGAAGTTTGAAGTTAGAAGTTTAGTAAAATTGAATCATTGAGTTTGGTTTTCTGGCGGTTCTGGTCCTTGGGATCAGACCGCCAGATTGCGTATATGGGGGAATTTCCGTTACTGGGCACGTATGCGTGAACAGTAAGATGCCAAATATTTGAATGTGAATTTTCAATCGGGCAAATATTGTGGTTGGCAGTTTGATATGATAAGATAGTTGGTATTGGTGCGCTGAAAAGCGAGATAAAAAGGAAGAAAAGGAAAAATATATGGGATGTGTACATCTGTACTGCGGCGACGGAAAAGGAAAGACGACGGCGGCGATCGGTTTGGCGGTCCGGGCGGCAGGAACGGGAAAACAGGTAGTTGCTGCCCGCTTTTTAAAAACGGACCAGTCTGGGGAGGTGGAGATTTTAAAGCGGCTCCCGGAGGTGACGTTGATTCCCTGTGAAAAAACATTTGGATTCACGTGGAAAATGACCGATGAGGTGAAGCAGGAGGCAGCGGATTATTATAAAAGTATGTTTGAGACAGCGTGCCGTGAGGCAGTGAAGCGGTGTGGGGAAGCAGAAGAGAACGGTTCGAAAGCACCGGAGGAGAATAACTTCTGTGAAACCTGCGATGTTCTGCTGGTGTTGGACGAGGTCTGCGCTTCTCTTTCTTCGGGACTTTTGGAGCTGGCGGATATAGTGGATTTTCTGGATCACAGACCAGCGGATCTGGAAGTCGTGATGACGGGGAGGAAACCGCCGGAGGAGCTGCTTTTGCGGGCTGATTACGTGACAGAGATGGAAAAAATCAAGCATCCGTTTGACCGGAAAATCCTGGCGCGGCGGGGAATTGAATATTAGAGAGGGGACTCTGAATGGGATTTATAAAGAGAAAGCATCGTCCGGAGTACGCTGCAGTGCAGCGGGAATGGGCAATGTGGGGAAAACAGATGGAAAAAGCACTTCCGGGGTACGGGGAGCAGAATGAGGCATTGCACTGGATGGTACGGATTCTGACGGGGGTGCGTGTCCTGTACTGCCTGTTTTATCTGATTATGACATTTGTCTATGGAATGGAGAAAACAAATGCGGTCATGATGCTTTTGGGACCGTTTATTTTTTATGGCTGGTATATGCTGATGCTGCGGGAGAGCCCGGTGCTTACGGTGTTGATGCTGATCGGGCGTGGGGCGAGTATCGTGTGGGGCGGCGTATCGCTGCTTCAGATGAGCTGGTGGCTGCCATTTCCGCTGGTTTTTATGCTGGTGATGGCGGCGGCAATCGAATTTATCGAGGCGGTATTCTGCATCTATATGCTGTTTAACCCGCTGGCACGGCACACAATCCGCTTAAACCGGGCATTTGCACGTGGAATGCGCGTACAGGTGCCGGATGAGGTGCGGGAATAGATGGCGGCGTATCGGAATGAAGCGGACAATGAGGAAGTCAAGTCTTGATTTTTACAGAATACTCTGATACAGTGGAGTCAGGACAGGATTCCGCCAACGGATCTTGTGGGACGTAGAAAAGGCATAGAAAAGAAAGAGGTAAAATATGGCAGATAATAAGAATATGACGCAGGAAGAGATCGACAACGGCGAGGAGATGACCGTGACCCTGACATTGGATGACGGCAGAGAGATTGAGTGTGTTGTTCTGACGATTTTCCCGGCAGGCGGTAAGGATTATATTGCCCTTCTTCCGATGGATGACATCGAGGCAGAGGACGGAGAGGTATATCTGTACCGTTACAGCGAGGATGAGAACGGACAGCCGAACCTGGAAAACATCGAGGACGATGATGAGTATGAGATCGTGGCAGATGCGTTTGACGAGCTTCTGGACGAGCAGGAATATGATGAGCTGGTCGGCGAGGACGAGCTGGATCAGTAATTAGGCAGGCAAAAGACAGGACGCCCAGGTACTTCGCAGGCAGAAACGGCGAGGCATCTGGGCGTTTTACATCTTTTCAGGGGTGGTACGATGGAACTGAAACAGGAGTTAAAGCTCAAACAGACCTTGTCCCAGAAAATGATACAATCCGCAAATATTCTTCAGATGGGGCAGATAGAACTGAAAGAGTACATAGAAGAGATGGCGCTGGAAAATCCGGTGGTGGATCTGGAAGAGCGGGAGCCGGAGAACGGACGGCTGGAAGAAAATGGAGAGCTGAACGAGAAAATCCGCAGACTTGAAGAACTTTCCAGCCTTGACCGCCAGAACCAGACCTATTATCAGGATGAGGAAGAAGAGGCGGGGCGATTAGAGCCGGGACGAAGCCAGGAGGGGCTTTTGGAATCACTTCTGGAACAGGCGTGTATGCTGCATCTGACGAAAAGAGAAGAAAAAATATTCCGCTATATGATCAAAAATCTGGATGCAAGCGGATATCTCAGCGTGAATTTTGGAGAACTCTGCGCTGGGCTGGGAATTGAGGAGACAGAAGGAGAACGGATCTGGAAAAATTTTGGCAGGCTGGAACCGTGTGGGATCGGGGCACGGTCGCTGAAGGAGTGTCTGTTGATGCAGCTGTCTTACCTGGCAGAGGACGGCGGCGCGGTGATTGATATGGTTCAGAATGGAACGATGCGAACCGAAATTCTGGCGGCACGCATCATTTCCAACCATCTGGATCTGCTGGGAAAAAACCAGATGAAGCAGCTTGCCCGTGCATGCTCCTGCAAGCTGGAGGAAGTGCTTCTGGCAGCAGCGCGGATCCGGGAGCTGAATCCCAAACCGGGAAGCGGATATGGGGATGAGAGTTATGATAAATATATCGTACCAGATATAATTATCTCACAGACGGAACACGGATTTGAAATGCAGCTTTCCGATGAGACACTGCCGCAGATTGCCATCAATCCGTATTATCTGTCATTGATGAAGCAGAAAGATACCGAGACGGAAGCGAAAGACTACATCGAGGGGAAAATCCGGCAGGCTGAATGGGTCTGCCAGTGCATTGGGCAGCGCAATCAGACATTGTCGCGGCTGGCAGAAGAGATTTTGTGCGTACAGGGGGAGTTTTTTGCAAAAGGAAGTGGAAAACTGGCTCCGTGGACGCAGAAACAGGCGGCTAAATCGCTGGGGGTCAGCGAGCCGACGCTGAGCCGGACAGTGCGTGAAAAATATCTGCAATGCCGCTGGGGGATCTTTCCGCTGTCATATTTCTTTTCAAGACACATGGCTGCGGGGGGATTCGGGATGACGGATAAGGGAAGACTGGCAGATCGGGAAGAGGCGGCGAATCAGGAAGAAACGGCGGTTCAGGCAGAAGTGGTGAATCGGATGGAAACAGGCAAAGATCCGCGGGAGGCAATCCGCCATCTGATCAAAACGGAAAATCCGAGAAAGCCGTTCAGTGACCGCGTGTTGTCAGAAAAACTGGCGGAAGCGGGGATCACGCTGTCGCGGCGGACCGTGGCGAAATACCGGGAAGAAATGGGAATCCGGGATGCATCCGGGCGGAAATGCTTTGGTATCTGACAGAAAACATAGACAGAAAGACAGAGGGAAAACTATGTCATTGCAATTTATAATCGGTGGTTCCGGTTCGGGAAAGACACGGACATTGTATGAAAATCTGATCCATCAGTCGATGGAAGAGCCGGACGGACGTTTTTTTGCTCTGGTGCCGGAACAGTTTACGATGCAGACGCAGAAAGAGATCGTGATGCTGCATCCGAACCATGGCGTGATGAATATCGATATTGTCAGTTTTGAGCGTCTGGCATACCGGGTGTTTGAGGAACTAGCGATTGAAAATCTGGCGGTGCTGGATGATATGGGAAAATCGATGGTTCTGCGGCGCGTTTCGTCGGGCGTCCGGGGAAATCTGCACCTGTTTGGAGGGCATCTGGACAAGGCGGGCTTTATCAGCGAGATCAAATCGATGCTGTCTGAGTTTTTCCAGTACGGCATCACGGAGGAAAAGCTGGAGACGCTGATCGGGGAGACGAAAAGCCCGCTGCTGCGCCAGAAGCTTCTGGATATGCAGGTTTTATACCGGGCATTCCAGGCGTATACCGAGGAAAAAGTGATCGTAAAAGAAGAAATTTTAAGCCTTCTCTGCCGGGTGCTGCCGCAGTCACAGCTCATCCGCGACAGCGTTGTGACGCTGGATGGCTATACGGGCTTTACGCCGATCCAGTATGAGCTTCTGGAACTCTTATTCCGGTGCTGCCGGAAGGTGATCGTGACGGTCACGATGGATCCGGAGGACAATCCGTACCGCGAGAGCGTGCAGCAGAAGCTCTTTTACATGAGCCGTCATACCGTCTGCCGTCTGATTGACCGTGCTGCAGCTGCCGGATGCAGCCGGGATGAGGATATTTTGTTGAAAGAAAAACCAATGTGGAGATTTAAGGACAGCCCGGAACTGGGATTTATTGAAAATGAATTGTTCCGATATAGGGGAAAGGTGTATCATTCTGGGAGCGGGAACGAAAGCGGGGCTGCGGCTGAACACGGCCGGGAAAGCCTGCGTCTAATTGAAGCAGCAACCCCGCAGGCGGAAATCTCTTTCTTATGCGGAGAAATCCGGCGTCTGGTGGCATCGGAGGGCATCCGTTACCGGGAGATCGCGGTGATTACCGGCGACTTGGAGACATATTCGCGGGAGATTCTGAGGCAGTTTGAGAAGAATCAGATCCCGTGTTTTATTGATTATAAGAAAAATATTTTAAGTAACCCGATGGTGGAATTAATCCGGGCGGCGCTGGAGGTGCTGCAATCGGGCTTTTCCTATGAATCGGTGTTTCGATTCCTGAAAACAGGGCTGGTGATGCCGCTTGCGGGGCTTTCACCGGAAGTGATCTATCAGGCGGAAAATTATGTGATTGCGCTTGGAATCCGCGGGTTTAAGCGGTGGAACAGCACATGGGAGCGCGTGTACCGGGGGGCTGAGCTTATCAATCTGGATGAGTTAAATCAGTTCCGCGAGGCGGTTGTCACACCATTTCTGCCGCTTCGGGAGGTGTTTTCCAACCGCAAAGTAACGGTGCGCGAGCGGACGGAGGCGCTGGTCCATTTTCTCGAAGCACTTGAGATGGAGCAGAAGCTGGCGGCGATGGCGCAGCAGTTTGAAGAAGTGGGCGATATGAGTCTTGCCAAGGAATACGGGCAGGTGTATGGGCTGGTGATGGATCTGTTTGACCGGATCGTGGCGCTTCTCGGCGAGGAGGTCATGGGACAGCGGGAGTATGCAGAGATTCTGGACGCCGGTTTTGCGGAGATCAAGGTAGGACTGATCCCCGCGGTCGTGGACCGGATAGTGGTCGGCGATATCACGCGAACCCGTCTTTCCAATATAAAAGTGTTGTTTTTTGCCGGAGTCAATGACGGGATAGTGCCGTCTGTTTCGGGACGCGGCGGGATCCTTTCGGAGGCGGATCGCCGGGCGCTGCGGGAAATGCAGGTAGAATTGGCGCCGACCGCGCGGGAGGAAAGCTTTTTGCAGCGATTTTATCTCTATCTGGCGCTGACAAAGCCGTCGGACTATCTCTATCTGTCGTGTGCGGCGTCCTCTGCCGAGGGAAAAGCGATGCGTCCTTCGAGTCTGATGCTGCAGCTGCTTAAATTATTTCCGGAGAAACGTCTGGAACAGCCGGAGGAAGAGAAGGAAGCGCTCTGGTCGCCGGAGCTTGGCATGAGCTGGGTGCTTCGGGGACTGCAGGATGAAAAAAGCGGGGAAAATGACCAGTTTATATCGTTGTACCGATACTTTATTCAGGCAGAATCGTACCGGGATGAAATGCAGGCGCTCTCGGATGCTGCATTTTATACCTATCAGGATACGGGCATCGGGAAGGCGGCGGCGCGGGCGCTCTATAGTCCGATTCTGCGGGGCAGTGTGACGCGTATGGAGCTGTATGCGTCGTGTGCGTATGCACATTTTCTTTCGTATGGGCTGGAGTTGTCGGAACGGCAGATGTACGAGATTGCCCCGTCGGATATCGGAAATCTGTTCCATGCGGCGATCGACATGTATTTCACGCGGATGAAAGAAGAAAATCGCCTGTTTTCCGGCATTTCGGAGGAAGACCGCCAGAAAATGGTGGCGGAGTGTGTGGCGTCGGTCACGGAGGAATACGGCAATGCGATTCTGGGAAGCTCGTACCGGAACCAGTATCTGGAACGGAAGGTATACCGGATCACGGATCGGACGATCTGGGCACTGACGGAACAGCTAAAAAAAGGTGATTTTGAGCCAGCCGGGTTTGAGGTCAGTTTTTCACCGATGGATCACCTGAGAGCGATGCGGATTCCGCTTTCAAACGAGGAGGCGATCCATCTGCGCGGGCGGATTGACCGAATCGATCTCTGCGAGGATGGCGACCGGCTGTACCTTAAGATCATTGATTACAAGACGGGAAAAACGAAATTTGACCTGACGGATATTTATTATGGTTTGCAGCTGCAGCTGGTTGTCTACATGGATGCGGCGATGGAGAAGATCGGGCGGGAATACCCGGATAAAACGGTGGTTCCAGCGGGGCTTTTCTATTATCATATCGAGGATCCGATGGTGGAGCGCAAGCCGGTGGAGTCGGAGGAGGAGACGAATGCCGATATTTTGAAGGCACTGCGGATGAATGGGCTGGTAAACGGCGATCGGGAGGCACTGGCACATCTGGATAACCGGCTGGGCGAGGAGGCGACGGTGGATTCGGATGTTGTGCCGGTTTCGATTAAAAATGAGGCGATCGTTGAGCGGCGTTCGCAGGCGGCAGGGGAAGAAAAATTCCGTGTGCTGGGCGCGTATGTGAACCGGAAAATGAAGCATATGGGGCGGGAGATTCTGGATGGAAACATTGCGGCGTCGCCGTACAAAAACGGCCAGAAAACGGCGTGCGATTATTGCCCGTACCACAGTGTGTGCGGATTTGATTTGAAAACGGACGGCTACCAGTTCCGGCGTTTTGATAAGCTGAGCCCGGAGGAGATCTGGGGAAAGATGGAAGAAAAGGATAAGGAAACGGAAGGGTAAGTTTGTGTTTGGCTGTGACTGTGGGAATGAAAGAATGAACCAGTCATGAAAAAGGAAAGGGCGAGAAATGGCAGTAAATTGGACCAGGGAACAGAAGCAGGTAATTGAGGGGCGCGAGAAAAGCCTCCTGGTGTCGGCAGCGGCCGGAAGCGGCAAGACCGCGGTGCTGGTTGAGCGGATCATCCAGATGATCACGGAGGGGGAGAACCCGAAGGACATAGACCGCCTGCTTGTCATGACTTTTACCCGGGCGGCAGCGGCGGAGATGCGGGAGCGGATCCAGGCGGCGATTGAGAAAAAACTGGAATCGGAGCCGGAAAATGAACATCTCCAGCAGCAGGCAGTTCTGGTTCAGTTTGCCCAGATCACGACGATCGACAGCTTCTGCCTGCATATCATGAGGGAACATTTTGACCGGCTGGACATCGATCCGGCATTCCGGGTTGGCGATGAGGGCGAAATGCTTCTGATGCGCGCTGATGTGATGGATGGGCTGCTGGAAGATTATTACCGCGACGGCGGGAAACGGTATGAGGAGTTTGTGGACGCGTATGCGACGGGCAAGGCGGACGGTGGAATTGCCGAGTATGTGATGCAGGTCTACAATTTCGCCCAGAGTAACCCGTGGCCGGATGCGTGGTATGAAAAATGCCGTGAGGAGCTGCTCTTGACCGAACAGGGAGAGCTGGAGCAGACGGAGTGGATGCAGTTCCTTTTGCGTGATATTGCATTGCAGGCGCAGGAGTGGAAAATACAGCTTCGGGAGGCGTGGGAGATCTGCCAGGAGACGGGGGGACCGATGCCGTACCTGCCGATGATCGAGGAAGATCTGCACCATGCGGAGGCAGTCTGCGGGGCAGCCGGTTCGTTTGAAACGATCTCGGAGGCATTGGAACAATTTACGTTTTCGCGTCTGGCGGCGATCCGCGGCAAAAACGGGGAGGTCGATCCGGAGAAAAAGGCGCTTGTTTCCGACTGCCGCAGCCGGGTCAAAAAAGCAGTTGAAAAGTTAAAGGGAGAGTATCTGTTTGCATCCCCGGAGCAGATGCTTGCGGATATGGAAGCTGGAAAAGAGCGGATTTTGGAACTGTTGGAGCTGGCGCAGGAATTTGGACGGCGGTTTAGGGCGAAGAAGAAAGAAAAAAATGTGGTGGATTTTCATGATCTGGAACATTTTGCGCTGGAGATTCTGACAGAACCGGAAGCAGAATGTTCCGAGGCGGAGGAAACTTCAAGTGCAGAAGAAACCGATCAGATGCAAGGGAAAAATGCCTGGACAGTGCGCGTACCAGGCACAGTCGCGGATGAGCTCGCCGTGCAGTACGACGAAATTCTGGTGGACGAGTACCAGGACAGCAACCTGGTTCAGGAGACGCTGATCCAGTGCATCAGCGGTGAACGCTTTGACCGCCCGAATGTGTTTATGGTGGGCGATGTCAAGCAGAGTATCTATAAATTCCGCCTGGCGAGACCGGAATTATTTCTGGAAAAATACAGCACATACACGTCGGAGGAGAGCGCGCACCAGAAGATCGAGCTTCACCAGAACTTTCGAAGCCGGGATCACATACTGGAATCGATCAATGCGATTTTTTACCGTATCATGACGGAAAAGCTGGGAAATATATCCTATACGGAAGATGCGGCACTGCATCCGGGCGCAGCCTTTGAAGAGCGGGATGGCCTGGATGAGTTAAAGACGGAGCTTTTGCTGGTGGATTTGTCGGCGCAGCCGCAGAAAGAGACGGAATCCCCAGAGTTAGATGATGAGGCAGCCGATTACACCGCCAGAGAGCTGGAAGCGCGCATGATCGCCGGAAAGATCCGTGAGATGACGGATAAAGAACGGGGGATCACGATCTGGGATAAGGAGCTTGGCGCTTACCGTCGGGCGCAGTACGGGGATATTGTGATTCTGCTTCGAAGCGTCAGCGGATGGGCGGAAGAATTTATCGAGGTGCTGGCGACGCAGGGGATTCCGGCGGTCGCAGAGTCTCGGACGGGATATTTTAATACGCTGGAAGTCGAGACGGTGCTGAATCTTCTGGCAGTCATCGACAATCCGATGCAGGACATTCCCCTGGCGTCGGTGCTCAAATCGCCGTTTGGCGGCGTTTCTGATGAGGAGATGGCGTGGATTGTGGCGGAACATAAGGCGGGCGTTGACCGGTCGCGGGATGCAGGGCTTTACCGGGCGGTTGTGGAGTATATGAACGAGGATGGACCGGTGAAGTCGAATGACGAAAGTGACGAGTCGTCGATCGCGGATGCGTTTCGTTTTCAAAAAAATAAATTAATTCAAAAGAATAACCTGCGCCGAAAACTCCAAAAACTCTTTACTCTCCTGGATACATTCCGCCAGGAATCTGTTTACCTGCCGATGCACGAACTCCTCTACCGGATTTACGACAAAACGGGCTATTACCGCTATGTGTCGGCGCTTCCGGGCGGGGCGGGACGGCGCGGCAATCTGGATATGCTGGTGGAGAAAGCGGCAGCCTATGAGGCGACGAGCTACCGGGGTGTGTTCCATTTCATCCGGTATATTGAGAAGTTGAAAAAATACAATACAGATTTTGGTGAAGCGCCGGTGGCAGATTCCGAGGGAACGGTGGTGCGGATCATGAGTATCCATAAGAGCAAGGGACTGGAATTTCCGATCGTGTTTGTGGCTGGAATGGGAAAAAATTTTAACAAGCAGGATACGCGGGGGAAACTTCTGATCGACGCGGATCTGGGAATCGGAACCGACTATCTGGACAGCGAGAAGCGCATCAAGGGACCGACGCTCAAGAAAAATGTGATGAAACGCCGGATGGAACTGGAGGCGCTGGGCGAGGAACTGCGTGTTCTTTACGTGGCGCTGACGCGTGCGAAGGAAAAACTGATTCTGACGGCGTCCTCCCGGAAATTGGAGGATCGGATTGCGAAGTGGAGCGCAGTGGCAGCCGAACACGGGGCGATTCCGTATACGATTCTGACGCTGGCTTCCTCGTATCTGGATTGGATTTTGATGAGTATTCCGGAAGAAAATCCGTGGATTTCATATCAGGTGGAAACGCTTTCCGACCAGATCGACCGTGAGATCGGCACGCAGATACGCCAGACGTTATCGAGAGAGTGGCTGCGGTGGCTGGCGGGGGAGGACAGCCATTTGTCGAATGACGAGAATCATCCAAACACGCAAAATCGGCTCGAAAATATCAGGCAAATAGAATCGATCATCAGCAACAACTACCATTTCCAGTACCCATACCTGGACGATCTGGGTCTCAACACCAAGATGTCCGTTTCTGAACTCAAGAAAAAGGGCATGGAGGAAGAAGAGGAGGAGATGGTATTTCTGCCGACGCTGCCAGTGTTTATGGAGAAAGAGCAGGAAGAAAAAGGCGGCGCGACGCGCGGTACGGCGTACCACCGTGTGTTGCAGTTTTTGCCGTTTGAGCGGGCAATGTCGAGACAGGAGTTAAATGCATTTCCGGCGAAGCTGGCGGCTGAGGGGCAGATGGATGCCGAAGCGGCGGCGTTGGTGCGCGGTTCAGATCTGGCAAAACTGACAGCCAGTTCATTGGGAAAACGCATGCAGAGAGCGGCAGCAGCCGGGAAGCTGTATCGGGAAAAACAGTTCGTCATCGGTATTCCGGCGCGCGAGATGGGCGAGTGGGATTCGGATGAGCGGATTTTGATACAGGGTATCATCGACGCCTTTTTTGAGGAGGACGGCAAGCTGGTTCTGGTGGATTATAAGACAGATTATGTGGAAAATTCAGACATTCTGATCCGCCGCTATGAGGCACAGGTGCGCTACTATACCCGCGCACTGGAACAGATGACAGGAAAAAGGGTGGCGGAGCGCTACCTGTATTCGTTCCGGTTTGGGGCGATTGAAGTGTAAGGCAGTGATTCTGGGTACAGATAGGCACGTTCGGAGCCGATCGTATTTCCAGTTAATACGCCGGGATATGCGGCGCAGGAGGCTCTGACGGAGTACCGGAGTTTTACGGATTATACGGATCAGGGCTTTGTTTAAAGGGTATCATCCGCCACCAGAACCGCTACCTGCGTCAGAAAATTCTCAGGATTTTTGTGCTGGGGCGGTCCCTCCAGATAGAGGTGGCGGGCGGTGCCCTTTAATGGAATCTGATATTTGTTTGCATACGCACAAAGATGCTTCACAATTACCGGAAGACCTTCATAGGCACCGTGATAAAAGATACAGAGCGCTTTTTGGCGGGGCAGGGTGACGAGATGTTCACCCCGGCTTTCCGGCGGGACGGCGATGCAGCAGGTAAAATCGCCCGGATTCGAAAGGTTGTATTCGGTGAAAAACATATGCTGGGTGGTGTCAGAACCATATTGGCGGATCGCCTTGATGAAGACGCCACGTAATTGCTCTTTCTTGTCTTCAAGTTCTGTCGAATGCAGATCCTGGCAGTAAACGGTCTGGGCGGGAAGTTCTATCTGTCGGATTTCAAAGTCATTGTGCCCTTTTGAATGTTCTTTTAATTTCTCAATATTCCGGCTGATCTCGTCACGCAGATCTTCCAGACGAGTGATCAGCGGCTCCAGATCCGTCGTGCCGTGATAATAGGCATAGATATCATCCAGCGACAGACCGAGATTCTGCAGAATGCGGATGCTCCGGATGCGCGAGACGGTGTCTGCTGTATAGTAACGGTTTCCATTGATACCGTCTCTCTGATCCGGCAGAATAAGACCCTTGTCTTCATAATTTAAAATCATGCGCCGGGTCACTTCCAACGCTTTGGCTGCCTCGCCGATCGAGAGCAGCCGTTTTTTATCGTGCGTCATAAAACCTCCTGTTAGATATCCATAAGATGCGCAATCATGTATATTTGTCATGTAGGATTCTGGTGCAATTTTTTACACTCATAGTTATGTATAATTACATGAAAATAAGTAAAAATTATATAAATTAGCTAAAAAGGGATTGTATCGTACATCAATGTACGGTGTATAATTATTTTATTGAAAGCGGGATGCCGTGTCAAGTATCCCGCCGATGCAAAACGCCACACAATTTGTCATACTATGCACGTTGAAAAGGAGTATCCGGGCAGGCAGGAGCGTCAGACATTGGGGAGAATGAGTATTTTATATACAGAAAGATTTGATGGCTTATCTGCAAACATCTGCCCGGAGAAACATTTCAACCAAAACGCCTTTATTGTGTACCTATGATGCTGCGTTTTATCTGGAAAAATCAAGAAAGAATTGACATTTGAACGCCTTCCATATATGCTTGAACCAATATGATTTTCGATTTGACAGATGGGAAAATCAATGGAAAATCTAAGCAGATATGGGAGGCTTTTATGGATCAGGAAAATCAGACACCACACAAACGGCGTGTCAGATATAAAGGAAAATATCCAAAAAAATTTGAAGAAAAATATAAAGAGCTGCAGCCGGAGAAGTATCAGGATACGATCCAGCACGTGATTCAGAAGGGAAATACACCAGCGGGCATGCATATTTCCATTATGGTGCAGGAGATTCTGGACTTTTTGCAGATCCAGCCGGGGCAGGTCGGATTTGATGCGACGCTAGGATACGGCGGACATACGAAGGCGATGCTGGCCTGCCTGAAAGGGCAGGGACATATGTATGCGACCGATGTTGATCCGGAGGAATCCGCCAAGACGCGGAAACGCCTGGAAGAAGCGGGCTATGGCGAGGACATGCTTTCAATCCGTCTCCAGAACTTCTGTACAATCGATGAGATTGCCAGAGAAGCGGGTGGTTTTGATTTTATTTTAGCCGATCTGGGCGTGTCTTCGATGCAGATTGACAATCCGAAGCGAGGCTTTTCGTTCAAGGTAGATGGACCGCTGGACCTGCGCCTGAATCAGGAAAAAGGCATCAGCGCCGCCGAGCGCCTTGACACGATCGAGCGTGAGGAGCTGGCGGGCATGCTGTACGAAAATTCAGACGAACCGTACTGCGAGGAGCTGGCAAAAGCGATCACGGATGAGATCCGCCGTGGAAACCGGATCGATACGACCACGAAACTCCGTGAAATCATTGAAAAAACATTGGATTTCCTTCCGGAAAAGGAGAAAAAGGAGACAGTCAAGAAGACCTGTCAGCGTGTTTTCCAGGCGCTCCGGATTGATGTAAACCAGGAATTTGAAGTACTCTATGAGTTTATGGAGAAGCTTCCAAATGCGCTTCGACCGGGCGGACGGGCAGCGATCCTGACCTTCCATTCCGGAGAGGATAAACTGGTGAAAGCGGCGCTCAAAGAGGGATATCGCGCCGGTATCTATAAAGAATATTCCAAAGATGTGGTGCGCCCGTCTGCGCAGGAGTGCGTACAGAACCCGCGTGCCCGCTCGACGAAGATGCGCTGGGCGATCCGGGCGGACGAGTAAAAAGAATATAAAAGAAAATATATGAAAAAACAGGGCAGCTGTTCCGAGCAATATGGGAGCGGCTGTCCTGTTTTTATTGTGAAGATCAAAGAGAGTCCATGTGAAAAAATTTCGGGCGCAGTGATGTCCGGTTCTGCAAAAATCCGATTAAAAGAGCAAAAATGTTTTTTTAGCGAGATTTCTGTTTCCGGTGCGTATACTATAAGATTACTTTTCAGAAAATAGAAAAGTGGTCACAGTTGTGAAAGAAAAAACAGCTGCGAAAAAAACAAATACGCGAGAAGGTTTCGTGAGAAAGAGAGGAAACGCATTGAAACAGGAAACACAAAATGAATTGGAACGATTTAGGGATTATTTGAGAGAACAGGAAAAAAGCAGCCATACGATCGAGAAATACTGCCGGGATGTGAGAAAGTTTTTGATGTTTGCGGGTGAAGAATGGGATAAAAACACAATTATATCGTTTAAGGAATATCTGCAAGCCCATTATAAAACATCCAGCGCCAATTCGATGCTGGCATCTCTGAACAGCTACTTTCATTTTATCGGAAGACAGGAATACTGTGTCCGCACGTTCCGGGTGCAGAAGCGGATTTTCTGCGATGAGAGACGGGAAATGACGCGCAGCGATTACCAGAAGTTAGTTAAGGCGGCACGGGGACGCGGCGATGAACGTCTCTGTGCGATTTTGCAGACGATCGCGAGCACGGGCATACGAATCAGCGAGCTTTCATATATTACAGCGGAATCGCTGGCACAGGGGGAAGTAGTGATCGACTGTAAGGGAAAACAGCGGGTGATCCTGCTGCCGCAGTCGCTGATGCTGTATCTGACGCAGTACTGCCGGAAGCAGCGGATTGTGAGAGGCAGTATCTTTGTCACAAGAAGCGGGCAGGCAGTCCGCAGACAGAATGTGTGGGCGGACATGAAATCCGTCTGCGCCGAAGCCGGTGTTCTTCCGAGCAAGGTATATCCGCACAATCTGCGCCATCTGTTTGCCAAGATATTTTACGAGCGCGATCACGATCTGGTCCGTCTGGCAGACTATCTGGGTCACAGCAGCGTGGAAACGACAAGACGTTATACGATCATCAGCAGCCGTGAAGCGTGCCGCAGACAGCTGGAATTAGGTTTGTTGATTGATAGGGAAAATTGACGAAAAACATAATGGGAATTATGTCATGAAATGAAAAAAATCTGCATACATATCTAAATATATGATTTTATTATCAAGTTTATCACTTCTGAGAAAAAATTTCAACATACAAAGGTGTTAAAAACAATACCTGAAATAGCACAGTATTACTGGGCACATGCGTGAACAGTAACAGATATTGTATCCAAAAATTGGAAAATCTGACAAAAACCTTGCAAATCAAAGAAAAAATGAAATAGGCGGATATGACATAATTCCCATTATGTCAACCGGGGAGGTGGAGTATGTGAGAGAAGATCTGACGGGGCGCCGGTATGGACGCCTGACCGTCTGCCGGGAGATAAAACAGGCAGAAAAAAGCCGCCGCCATTACTGGCTGTGCCGGTGCGACTGCGGGAAAGAAAAAACCGTGGAGGAGTCCCATCTGAAAACAGGGCATACGAAAAGCTGCGGGTGCTATCGGAAGGAGCTTCCGTCCAGTCGGCGGATCGATCTGACAGGGCGTCAGTTCGGGCGTTTGAAAGTGCTTGAAGAGGCGGATAATTCCAACCGGACAGGCGAATACTGGAAATGTGTCTGTAGCTGCGGACGCCTGATTGAGGTATCCAAAGAAAGCCTGTGCGCGGGAAAAACCAAGAGCTGTGGCTGCCTGCAGGCGGAGACACGGAAGGAAAACATGAAAAAAGCGATTCATTTTGTAGGCGGAACCTGCCTGGAACGGATCGCCAACCAGAAAAATACGGCAAACAATACAAGTGGCTACAGAGGCGTCTACCAGCGGGAGAATTCCCGGTGGCGGGCAGCGATCGGCTTTCAGGGAAAAGTGTACAATCTTGGAACCTTCGTAAACCTTGAGGACGCGGTGGCAGCGCGAAAAAAAGCAGAAGAGGAACTGTACGAGCCATTTTTGCGGGAGCATGGCGTGAAAGAGGTGCAGAAGGGAGGTATTTAAATCCGCATAAGGGGGACCTATGTTGATGATAGATAAGACAGGAGGCAAAAAGAATGAAAAAAGCGAAGAAAAAGGGGAAAAGTTACAGTCAAGGTTGGTTTGAACGTCAGTCAAGGCGTTTCATGTCAGTGCTTTTGTGCAGCAGTATGTTGAGCACAAGCGTGGCAAATACAGCCGCATTTGCAGCTGCCACATCCGAAGGAGGGGATGAAAGACAGGAATTTTCATTGGAAAAAGAAGACCTCAGGCAGGCAATCCGGGATGCTGCTAAAAAAGGGAAGACAGTAAAAGAGGATGCGTTTACGTTTTCCGGCGATGAGGCAGAAACCTACGAGGGACTGTTTGAAGAAGGAAATCTATATGAACTGCATCCAGATTTCGAGAAGAAAAACGACCGGCTTACTTTGAAAATGTATGCCCGCTTAGAGGATGAAGAGGACATGGATCAGTATACGATCAGCGGAAATGAAGAAATTATTTTCCTGATGACCAATTCTTCTTCAAAAGAGCGCACCGGACGGATTCTGGTGGATGGAAGAGCCAGCGCATGGATGACGGTTGCGCCATTTGGTGAAGTAAAAAAGCAGGTTGGGCTGGAGACAGAGGAAGCGGTTCCGGTCGAGATAGAAAATGAGGTAAAAGAACCGGAAAGTGCAGTTCCGACAGGAAGTGAAGATATCACAGAAGAGGATACGGCTCTGGAGGACGATGTAAAAGAGCAGGAAAATGCTTCAGATGCAGGTAACAATCAAATAAAAGAAGAAAACTCGGATCCCAAAAAGCAGGACGAAGCAGAGCAGAAAGCTCAGGAACCGAATACAGGAGATTCAGAAAATACCTTGGATATAAAAGAAGAATCGGAAGCAGCGGATGGCAAGAAAGATTTATCGGAACCGGATTCTGAGAACGAGAATGAAAAAGCAGACATGGATGCGTCCGAAACAGATACATCCGACGCAAATACATCCGATGCAGATACATCTGGTGCAGATACATCCGATGCAGATACATCGGATTCAGAAAATGACAGCGCCCAGGACGAAGATTCAGTTCAGGTATCACGTTCGGCTCATTTTTCGATGTTTTTGACTTCAGCTGCAATGGCATCTCCGTCTGATGCAAAAGAAGAAGAGAACGAGAACGATGAAAACGAAAAAAATAAGGCGATTGTAGGCGACGAAGCAGAAGAAGACAATTTCGAACGCATTCTGGGGGATTCATATGAAACGGTAGGCATTAAGAATGCATCCGCAGCCGCATTTGTAACTTCCGCGATGGAGCTTGGTCTGACAGACGTAGCTGTTTTGTCGGCAGTGGAAGTGGAAGAAATTCCACACTGGCAGATTTCGAAGTCTAAAAAAGCTACCAATCTGGACGAAAATTTTGAATCCCAGGTAACACTTTCCCTTCCGTCAGCGGAGGAAAAACTGGAAAATGACATTGTGTTTGTGCTGGATAAATCTACCAGCGTGCAGCTGGAAAATGAGGCGTTAGAGATGCTTAAGGAGCTGCAGGCGCAGGCAAAGGAAAATGGCGCAAAAGTAAAGGTTGGAGTCGTTATTTTCAATAAAGAAGCGCACAAGTCTGACTTTATGGATTTGGAAACCCAGTATGATGCGATTGAGGCAGCGATCCGTGAGAATATTAGCAGCGGAACGAATCTTTCGGCTGGAATCCTTGCAGGCAAGAAAATGCTGGATGAGGATACGCAGGTGGCAGCAGGAAGAAAGAGTCTGGTGCTTTTAAGCGATGGCATTACCTATATTTTCGGGGAAAAACCGACGGCGGTTGCCTGGGGATTTGAGAATGATGGTTCAGAACATTCCTGGGCGGGACCGGATCACTGGAGTCTTAAATATGGGAATAATGAAGCATTATCGAAGAATGAGTGGAACGAGCGCCTGGGTACAATCAAAGCACAGATGGATAATCAGGGCGATGAATTTGACCATTCATATGAGCAAGGAGAGTTAAAGCCATGTACCCCACCTGATGAAGGAAAAAAATATGCCAATAGCGTTGATAAAGCACTCTATCTTTCCTATGAGGCATATCTGGAAGCGGCGAAGGAACAGTATCACTGCTATGCGATGCCGATTGGTTCATCTGCTGGTGAAAGCTATCCATGGGGACCGAGCTTTGTGAAATATCTGGCAGATGGAAAAACGGTAAGTTTTGAAGATATCAAAAATGATATCCTTTATGCCGTCGATCGGGACTCGACTGTGGAAGATTATATGGGTTGGGTCAAGGATGATTACAATTTTGGCTTAAAGAGCATCGACCGTCTGACCGTTGGCGGCAGGGAGCTTTCTAAATGGGAAGATGGAAATACCGTTTATTTTGGAAATGAAGACGTGAATGCAGCTCAGTATCGTTTTAAGGTGGAATACGATCCGTCGGATAAAGAAGGCGGAGAACATTTCGTCTGGACGATGAATGAGGCGGTAAAAAATAATGAACCGGTGCAGCTGACCTATACGGTAAAACTGGTAAATCCGAAGAACAATCCAGGAGAATCGTATGGACGGTACGATGAAGACGGAAGTGAAGAGTATGATGGACTTTATACGAACCAGAAAGCAGTGCTGCATCCGGTTGGAAGCGATCAGGAAAAAGGAAAAACGGAAGTATTTTCGAAACCGACTGTATCATATACGATTCCGGGAGGAGAACTTCCGACGATTCCAGAGGGAGGAACTTCTAAATCGAAGACAGCGGAACAGCTGGATGAAAATTTTAAGTCTCAAGTGGCTTTGTCTTTGCCGTCAGCGGAGGAGCAGCTGGTAAGTGATGTGGTGCTTGTCTTAGATAAATCAACCAGCATGGGACTGAAAGAGAAGGCGTTGGAAATGCTTCAGAACCTCAAGAAAGAAGTGCAGGAAAAGGGAGCAAAGGTCAAAGTGGGAGTAGTGCTCTTTAACAAGGAAGCCCATACGGATGGATTTATGGATTTGGAGACCCAATATGAGGCGATTGAAGCAGCCATTTGTCGGGAGATTAAGAGTGGAACCAATCTTCACGCAGGTATTTTAGCGGGTAAATCGATGTTAGACCAGGATACAGGAGTGGCAGATGAACGCAAGACACTGGTAGTTGTCAGTGATGGTATTACCTATATGTTTAATGAGAATCCGACGGCGGTTGCCTGGGGATTTATGGCAGATTCTCCGAAACATTTTGCAGGGCCGGATAACTGGAATTCCAAGTATGGAAATAATCAGGCACCGGCGGACTGGAATGCATGGCTGACCGGCATAGAAGCCAGACTTTCAGAGCAGAAGGATACACACGACTATCCATATGGAACGGAACCGGATGTATCGCTTATTACACCGGTGGAGGAAGCAGGAAAATATGTGAATTCGATCGATAAGGCATTATATCTTTCCTACGAGGCGTATGCACAGGCAGCTTCGGAAGGATATCACTGCTATGCGATGCCGATTACGCCGCTCGGAACGGCAAGTAACTATGAGTGGGGAATGAGTTTCATGCGGTACCTTGCGAACGGAAAGCAGGTTTCATTTGACAGTATAAAAAATGATATTTTGTATGCCGTTGATAAAGGTTCTGTTGTGAAAGATTATATGGGCTATGTGAAAGAGGATTATAACTTTGATTTCGATCACTTAGACCAGCTGACAGTAGGGGGAAAAGCGCTTTCTATGTATCAGGAGGGCAACACCTGGTATTTTGGAGACGGAGAACCGGGACCGCAGAATTACCGTTTTAAAGTGGTATATGACGCAGGAAATAAGGCAGAGACAGAGATGTTTACCTGGTATATAGAAGAACCAGTTTCAAACTTTGCACCGGTGCAGCTTACCTATACCGTAAAACTGATAAACCCAAAGACGGCGGATGGAACGTATGGAAAATATGACCGGGACGGCAGCCAGCACTATGAAGGGCTTTATACCAATCAGGAGGCGGTTCTGTATCCGGTAGACAGCCGTGGAAATGAGTATCGGTCAGAGGAATTTGCGAAGCCGACCGTATCATATGTGGTAGAACATGGAACCCCGGAACCGGGACCTGATCCTACTCCGACCCCGAATCCAGACAATAACGGAGGCGGAAGCCACGGCGGTCACGGCGGTGGAAGTAGTTCTGGCAGTAAAAAGTCTTCGACCACAACCGCGTCGGGACCGGCAGCACAGCCGACGGAACCGGTTACACCGGTTGTACCAGAACCTCAGCCGGTTGTACCGGCAGAAGGACTTCCGAAGACCGGAGATACGGATCAGATGGATGTGCCGATGGCTCTGCTGGCAATTGGAATGATGGCAGCAGCTTATGTATTAATGACGGGCAGAAAAAAGACGGAAGAGTAAGACAAGACATAGAAAAATAAAAATTGCCCGGTTATAAGAGCAGGGTTGTAGGGCGGCGCCAGAAATAATGGCGCTGTCCTAAAACTATGCTGTTATCTGTTTCGTTTTGTATGCAAATTTATACATCATTTATAAAAATATATAATTTGCTTAATAAATAAAGGCGCAGAATGTTTCACGGGCAAAGATGGAGGGATCGATGCAAAAGTGGACACGGAAAGCAGCGGCTGTGATAGCTGTCATCTGTCTGGCGTTCGGTACAGCGGGGGTGGCAATGCATAAATGGGATGAAATGCGTCAGGAGAAGGCGCATGAAGAGCTGACCGCTCAGGTTGTGGGAATGTCGGAAGCAGGGACGACAGGAGAAACAATGCCGGAGAAAAAAGTGCCAGAAGTGGAAAATGAGATAGATGAGACGAATGCAATAAAGGAGACAGAATATGTGTCAGCAATTGATTTCGCAGTGCTGGATTCCCAGAATCCGGACGTCGTTGCCTGGATTCAGATTCCGGGAACTCAGATCAATTATCCAGTGGTTCAGGGGAAGGACAATGATTATTACCTGCATCGTGACCTGAACGGGCAGAAGAGCACGGCGGGCACGATTTTTCTGGACTATGCCGATCGGGCAGATTTTTCGTCCCTGCATAATGTGCTGTACGGCCATCACATGAAGAATGGAAGTATGTTTAAGGACATTTCCAGATACAAGGATCAGGGCTATTTCGATCAGCATTCAGAAATCATTCTTTATACGCCGAAGCGGGAGATTCATTTAAAAGCCCTGGCGGCTGTCTGCACATCGCCGGATGCGATCCGCCGGAAAACGGAGTTTGCATCGGGGGAAGAATTTGCTTCGTATATTCAGCAGATGACAGCGGGCGCGAGCGCGTCCGCGCCGATCGGGGGGACGATCGTGCGTTTGTATTCATTTGTGACATGCAGTTATGAATTTAACAATGCCCGGACAATTCTATATGCGTATGAGGCGGCAGAATAGAATGGAAAATAGATCTATAACAGGAGGTAAGAATATGAAGAAGTTAGAGACAAAGGGAAGGAGCCGGAAACAGAGGCATCATTTGTTTCATAAGGGAATGAACCAGATGAAGCGTCTTTTGTCTGTCTGTGCACCAGTATGATCAGTACCAGTATTGGAAGTACGACGGCGCTGGCAGCAACGGCTCCGCTGTTGGAAAAGGATGAGGCGGAAGAAGAAAATCCGAATTTTGTCCTGGATCAGGAAGAGCTGAGTGAGGCACTTTTAAAAGCGGTGAAAGGAAAGCCGGTCAAGGAAGATGCCCTAACCTTTGAGGGAGAAGAATCCGAAGCGTATGAGACGCTGTTTCAGGAAGATGGTTCTCTCTTTGAATTGCATCCGGATGTGAAAGCGCCGGATGGAAAGGTGAATTTAAAGGTCTATGCGAGACTGGATGAAAAAGAGGATCTGGATCATTATACGATCACGGGAGAGGAAGAAATTTTATTTCTGCTGTTAAATCGTTCCTCTGAGAAAGAATATGGACAGATCGAGGTAGATGGAAAACTAAGCGGAAAAGTTTCGATTCTCCCATCGAAAGAGTTAAAGAAGCAGGTTCAGGATGAAGAAACGGAAGCTGTGGAAAAAACAGGTGTTTCGAATTCGAATGGTGCGGACGAAGAATCAAATGAAACGGCTGGAGAACCTGAAAAGAAAGAAAATGTAAAAGAAATAGATACGCAGGAACCAGAAAAAGAGAATCCGGCGGAAACTCCGGAAAATGGGGATAAGTCAGAGAATCCGGCAAGCGAGCCGGAAAAAGGTTCAGAGACAGAAAATCCGGCGAATGAATCAGGAAACGAGGCAGAAGCAGAGAACCCGGCAAACGAGCTGGAAAAAAGCCAGGAATCAGGCTCGGATGCAGGTAATGCGGAAAAAACAGGTAACTCGGAAGAAAAGGACAGTCAGCCGGATGCAGATTCGGGCTCAGAAAAGGAAAAGAATGATTCTACAGGCAGCGAAGCAGGGAACGTGGCGCAGGTATCGCGATCGGATCATTTTAAGATGTTCCTGACAGCGGCACCGGCGACGGCGAGCGAGATGCGGACGGAAGATGAGACACCGGAGAAAGAAACGAATACAGACAGCCAGCCGGATGCGGAGACGGAAGTCGATATAGAAGACGGAGCAGAGCGCCTGCAGGGTGAGTCATATGAGAGCGTTCTTCTTAAAAATACGGCGGCTGCAGCATTCGTGACGACCGCTGCGGAGCTGGGGCTTTCCGGCAGTGTGGATGATGCGGTCTACACGGTTAATACAGATTCCGCTGTACTTACCCTGACGGTACCGGCGGGTGCGTTTGAAGAAAAAGTAAAGCTGAAAGCAGAAGAGATCAAGGACGGAAGCGAAGAACATCAGACACTGAGCACTCAGATCCAGGAAGAAGGATACCGCGCGGATTCCTTTACAGCCTTTGATGTGAAATTTGTAAACGAGGCAGGCGAGGAAGTCGAGCCATCCGAAGAAGTAAAGGTCAGCATTCAGTTTAAAAAGAATGCAGTTGAAAGTGAGACAGCAGAAAATCTGGAAGAGACAAAAATCCTGCATATCCATGAGGATGTCATTACGGAACTTTCGGAGGTTGAAATCCAGGATAGCACAGAGGATAGTGAAAAAACAGCAAAATTGACCTTTGGCGTCAATGAATTTTCGATTCTGCTGGCTTTAAATGAGGCAGTTGCCGGCGTGGCAGAGGTAAATGGCAATGCATATGATACGCTGGAAGACGCGTTTGCGGCAGCAGGCGATGGGGATACGGTGAAGGTGCTGAAAAACTGTGGACTGTCAAATACTATCTCAGTCGGTAAAGATCTCACACTCGATTTGAATAGAAAAATAGTAAAAGTAAAAATAGTTCCGGAGGCAAAAGCAGCGCAGACAATCAGTGCGTTTACGGTTTCAGAATCGGTAACTTTTACGATTTTGAATGGCCTGCTTGGTGGAAGTGGCAAAGATGCCGATAACCGTGCGATCGAGGCAAACGGCGGAACAGTCATTCTGAAAGATACGATTCTGGCAGGTTTTCAGGCGTTATCTGGAAACGGCGGCGCTGTTTGGATGAATGGCGGTACGCTGGAAGCAGAGAAATGTAATTTCGGTTATTTTACAAGGGAAGATAATAATTATAAAGAATATAGTGGACAGGGAAATTTCGCCCAGAGCGGAGGTGCTGTCTATACTTCTCAGGCAACAGTCAAAATGGAGAAGTGTAATTTGTTTTATAACAGTGCGATTGATATGACAGGAACGACCGGACAGTATTGGTTTGGCGGCGGTGCGCTTTTTGCAGATCGCGGAACGGTGACACTGAATGAAAATTATTTCTTCTATAATACATCTAAGGATTATGGTGGAGCAATCCATCTGGATGCGGTGCAGACGGCAGAATTGACAGGCAACCGGATTCGAAATTCACATGCTTATAACCATCGGATTACAGAGATGGCAGCCAGAGGCGGCGATGGCGGTGCGATTTACAGCCGTATATCGAAAACAGTTACATTGAAGAACAATACCATTACAGAATGTACCAGCATGGGAAATGGTGCCGGGCTGTGGGTACTTGGAGAGGCTGATTGTGTTCTGACATTGGAAGGAAATACCATTGCTAAGAATGAAGCGGGTCAGCGTGGCGGCGGTATGAAGCTGAATATGGATAAGAACAGCCAGGTGAATTTAATCAGTGGTTTGATCAGTGAAAATAGCTCGTCTGGCTTTGGCGGCGGAATTGATTACACGAATCACGAGAATCCAACGCTTCATCTTACGAATGTACTGATAACAGGAAATCGGGCATCGCGTGGTGCAGGAATCTGGGCGTGCCCGACCTCGGAGACAGAGGTTTATTCTACTTTGGGCGGCGCTTTTTATGGAAATAAGGCAACTGGAAAGACAGGCGGTATTTCCTATTCTTATGAAGCATCAGGAGATGAGATCCGCTATGAAGGAATCGATACACCGGATAAGTTCTCGATTCAGAGCAACCCGCCGAGCGCAACTACCCACATTTCTGTTTCCGGCCGTTCTCTGGGCGGCGGTGTGCTCAGATGGTATTCCGATGAGGCGGAAAATCGCTATCAGGCTGGAAATCCAGAAGCGGCTCCGGCTATTTATACCAATACAAATAAGTCATTTGGTTTACATGGAGAGTTGAGTGAGGAACACCAGAAATTGGCGTCATCGGAGGCACAGCTTGTTATCAGTGACAATGTTTCCAAGCGCGGCGGCGGTATTGCAACGAACAGTCCAATCGTGATTGGTATGGAATATGCCGATGTGGCGGTAGAAGTAACTAAAAAATGGACCGAAGAAACTCACCCAGACCACGTGTACGTGGATCTCTACCGCGTAGGTGATACGAGCGGTGAAAAAGTGAAGCTCGACAGCCGCGTAGAACTGAATGCGGAAAATAACTGGTCGGCGTCGTTTGAGGATCTTCCGTCAAAATGCGTTTCGAATGGAGAAGTGGAAGATTGTCACTATATTGTGGAAGAAGAAACGCTGGAAGGATGGAAGGGAAGTTCCAGTACTGAATATGACAAGGAAAACAAGACCTATCACATTACACTGACCAATGCACCAATTCAGTACGGCAGCCTGACGGTTTCCAAAGAGGTCACCGGAAGCGGAGACAAGGAAAAAGTGTTCACGTTTAAAGTAACCTTGCAGGGCGGCACTGCATTGAACGGAATTTATGGCGATATGGAATTTGTCGATAATGTAGCAACATTTACATTGAAGCACGGCGAGAGCAAGTCGGCAGCCGGTATTCCGGAGGGGATCGCTTACACGGTGGAGGAGAGCGGAAATGAAGGCTATACCGTGACGAAAACAGGAGATGTGGGAACAATCGCTGGTGGAGAAACAGCAGTTGTAAAATTTGTCAATGCCATGAGCGGAGGAGATAATCCAACTCCAACACCAGATCCGACCCCGGATCATAATGGCGGTGGAAGCCATGGTGGTCACGGCGGAGGAAGTAGTTCTGGAAGCAAAAAGTCTTCGACCACAACCGCGTCTGGTCCGGCAGCAGAACCGACCGAACCGGTTACACCGGTTGAATCAGAACCTCAGCCGGTCGTACCGGAAGAGGGACTTCCGAAGACTGGAGAAGACAGGATGAATGTGCCGATGGCTGTGCTGACAGTTGGAATGATGGCAGCAGCCTATGTATTAATGACAGGTAGAAAAAAGACAGAAGAATAGAATCTGGCATAGAAAAATAAAGATTGCACGGTCATAAAATCAGGTTGATAGGGCGTCACCAGAAAAGTAAGTAAAAAAGGCAGCAGTAAAACAGACAAAAACGGAAAGAAATAGTCTGTTTTGCTGCTGTCTTATTCTATCTCGAATCTCCCACGAATCTCCCCAGAGAAAGAATGCGGCTATCTTTAAATAAAATACTCCGCCTCACTTCTGCGCGTATAGTTCTGCTCCAGCATCGCGACGTGGGACAGAAAGGCCTCATTGTCGAAGTATTTGGCGCCAGCCGGGCAGATCTTGATGCACGCCTGACATTTAATGCAGATACCGATGCAGGTGTCCGGTGCATCTGCCGGGATGGATCCCATCGGACAGACTGTTGCACAGATGCCGCAGCCAGTACATTTTTCCGGATCGGTGACTGGTTTGGCTTTCAGGAAGACAGCCGGTTTTCCGTCGGTGCCGAGCGGGGTGTAATATGGTCCGACCGGATCATCGCCGCGCACGGCAATCGGAGCCGGGATTTCGGTCAGGGAAGCGACCTTTTCAGCCGCCTTGATGCCGAACGCGTGGATCTGTGCGAGATCATCCGCATCTGGACGTCCGGTTGCCAGCTTGTCGCTGAATACGTGCTCGGTCGGGATACCGGCACCTGCGATGGTGTGGAAGCCGTGCGCCTCTAATTCATTGCGAAGCTCGATGAGCCCATTGTCGAAGTTACGGTTTCCGAAGACAGCCACCGGAATGGCGAGCGCGCCATTTCCCTCAAAATGGGTCTGTACAAATGGGAGCATCTTGTTCGGGATGCGTCCCGCGTAGACCGGGGTGCCGATGACGAGCAGATCGTCAGCCCCGTATGTATGAACTTTTTCGCGGCTTTCCGGCAGCGTGAAATCATAGGAATCCATCGGGACGCCGAGTGTGTCAGCGATCGCCTGCGCCAGCGTGGTAACAACCTTTTTCGCGTTGCCGGTCGGGCTGAAATAGACTGCGTGTACGTGATTGATTTTCATGAAAATACCTTCTCTTCGTATGCTTAAATTTAATTCGGTAAAATACCTTATTATAGTAGGTATTTTAATGGATTTATGGTGGGCTGTCAATGAAACTGGAGTTTTTTGGTTACTGGGCACGTATGCGTGAATAGTAATATGTTTTTTACAGAATCGCCCAAAATATCATTACATATGTCTTGTCACATGAAATAATATGTGCTATACTGGTGCGGATGCACAAATGAAGTTTTGGATTGAAAGAGAACTCTGTTTGCGATAGGAGCATAGAGTGGCAGATAGTATTCTGCGATTTGAAGGCTGAACTATCTGCGGGATAAAAAGATAAGTGCAAACGTATGGTATAGAAAGGAAGGCAACAAAATGGTCCGGGAGGAAAATTATGATGTGGTCATCGTCGGGTGTGGCGTAGGCGGTCTGTACACCGCTTTAAACCTGCCGTCGGAAGACCGGATCTTAATGATTTGCAAGGAAGATATAGAGAGCTGTGATTCCATGCTGGCGCAGGGAGGTATCTGCGTGCTGCGGGATGAGACGGATTATGATGCGTATTTTGAGGACACGATGCGCGCGGGACACTACGAGAACCGCAAGGAGAGTGTGGATATCATGATCCGCTCCAGCCGGGATGTGATAAATAATCTGCTGAAATTAGGCGTAGGGTTTGACAAAAATCCAGATGGCAGTTTAAAATATACAAAGGAGGGCGCGCATTCGCAGCCGCGTATCTGTTTCCATGAGGACATCACGGGAAAAGAGATCACGACGACCCTGCAGACGCGTGTAAAAGAACTTCCGAATGTAGAAATCCGGGAATATACCGTTATGACGGATATTTTGGTTGAAAATGGTATCTGCACCGGCATTCTGGCAAAGAATGCAGCCGGCGATATTTTAAAGCTCCATGCGAAAGACACGGTTCTGGCGACCGGCGGCATCGGCGGGCTTTACAAGCATTCGACGAACTTCCCGAGCCTGACGGGCGATGGACTGGATGTGGCAAAGAAACACGGCGTGCGTCTGGAGCATCTCGATTATGTCCAGATTCATCCGACCAGCCTGTACAGCAAGAAGCCGGGACGCAGCTTCCTGATTTCAGAATCGACCCGCGGCGAGGGGGCAGTTCTGTTAAATGGAAAGGGCGAGCGCTTTGTCGATGAGCTTCTGCCGCGTGATGTGGTGACGCAGGCGATCGAGAAGGAGATGGAAAAAGAGGGCAGCGATCATGTATGGCTGTCGTTTAAGGCAGTTCCGGAGGAGACGATCCGGAACCATTTTCCGCACATTTATGAGGAGTGCTTAAAAGAGGGCTACGATATCACGAAGGAACCGGCTCCGGTCGTACCGGCGCAGCATTATTTTATGGGCGGTATCTATGTTGATCATTTCTCCGAGACGACGATGAACCACCTGTATGCGGTTGGTGAGACGAGCTGCAACGGCGTACATGGAAAGAACCGGCTTGCCAGCAACAGTCTGCTGGAAAGCCTTGTATTTGCAGAGAGAGCGGCAGGCAAGATCGCCGGACGGGAGGACGAAGAGTATGAATCCAATTACGATGCAGCTTGTTGCGGATGAGTATATCCGCATGGCGTTAAAGGAAGATATCAACAGTGAGGACGTTTCGACGAACGCGGTCATGCCGGAATACCGCAAGGGCGAGGTACAGCTCTTAGCCAAGGCAGACGGTATTATCGCCGGTTTACAGGTGTTTGAGCGCGTGTTTAAACTTCTGGACGAGGCGACCGAGACAAAATTTGAGGTAAAAGACGGGGATACCGTCACAAAAGGGCAGTTTTTAGGCGTGATCACCGGCGACATCCGGGTGCTTCTTTCCGGCGAGCGGACGGCGCTTAACTATTTACAGCGGATGAGCGGCATTGCGACCTATACGAATCAGGTGGCGAAGCTCTTAGAAGGAACGAAGACGACGCTTTTAGATACGCGCAAGACGACCCCGTGTATGCGTATATTTGAAAAATATGCGGTCAAGGTTGGCGGCGGCAGCAACCACCGTTACAACTTATCGGACGGCGTGATGCTCAAGGATAACCATATCGACGCAGCCGGCGGAGTTAAGGCGGCGGTTGAGGCGGCGAAGGAATATGCCCCATTTGTCCGCAAGATCGAGGTGGAGACGGAAAATCTTGATATGGTGCGCGAGGCAGTGGAAGCGGGCGCTGATATTATCATGCTGGATAATATGACCCCGGACGAGATGGCGGAGGCGATCCGCATCATCGACGGACGCGCCGAGACGGAGTGTTCCGGAAATATGACGAAGGAAAATATCGCAACGATCACGAAATTAGGCGTAGATTATGTGTCCAGCGGCGCGCTGACGCACTCGGCACCAATTCTGGATTTGAGCCTCAAACATCTGCGGGCATTATAAAAATTTAAAAACTAAGAAAGGACAGGGAAAACAGGATGGAAACAACGATGACAGGAGTACAGCGGAGAAAGAAAATACTGGAAATGCTGGGACAGTCATCCACACCGCTTTCCGGCGGGGCGCTGGGGCGGGCAGTCGGCGTGAGCCGTCAGGTGGTGGTGCAGGATATCGCGCTTCTGCGTACCGAGGGACACCCTGTCCTTGCGACTGCCCGCGGTTATGTGCTGGAGGTGCCGCACCAGACGGAACGCCTCTTTAAAATGTGCCATACGACCGAGCAGACGCGCGAAGAGCTGAATACGATTGTTGATCTGGGCGGCGAGGTGCTGGATGTCATGGTCAACCACCGCATCTATGGAAAGGTATCGGCGCCGTTAAATATCCGCAGCCGCCGCGATGTTGAGGCATTTGTGGAAAATATCCGGACTGGGCGTTCCACGCCGCTTTTAAACGTGACATCGGGCTATCATTTCCATCACGTGGCTGCCGATCAGGAGGAGATTCTCGACGAGATCGAGGCAGCGCTGCGGGAAAAGGGATTTCTGGCGGACTTCCTGTCATACGAGCAGGAAGAGGTGGAAAAATAGGGGGAAAGTCAAAAGAAATGAATTTTTGAAATTATTTTAAAAAATATGAAATTTCCTGTTGACATTCTTTTTCAAATGTTATATACTATCTTTGCTGTCGATGAGACAGACAAGCAGTTGGCTGAGAGGTCAGATGCGGGAATGGTTACAGTGCCGGATAAAACGGTCAGAATCGCAAAATGAATATGAGTCTGTAGCTCAGCTGGATAGAGCAACGGCCTTCTAAGCCGTGGGTCGGGGGTTCGAATCCCTTCAGGC